>DASQUN010000758.1:0-5670 GCA_035641275.1 Candidatus Udaeobacter sp.
AGTCAACACGATGACCCAGCCACTCGGTATCAAGCTCCCTGAACTCACGCCGGTAGCGCACTTCGCCCGTCGGCTTGACGTCATCGCATGGAACGTTGAGCCCCTGACTTCCACTGCGGCGTGAGGCGATGATGGCCTGGACCGCACGGGTTACCCGAACCCATACGGGCAGAAGTCTCGCATCAAGCCGAAATGAACTATACTGTTCTATGAGCTCTCTCACGAAGGAAAACGGATATGAAAATCGGACTCCAAATTCCATCCTTCACCTGGCCGGGCGGTCCGAGTCAATTGGGCCCGCGGCTTGCGCGGATCGGTCTGGCTGCCGACGAAGCGGGTTTCGCAAGCCTGTGGGTCATGGACCACTTCTTTCAAATCGAGATGCTTGGAAAACCCGACGAGCCGATGCTGGAAGGATACAGCGCGCTCAGCTTCTTGGCGTCAGTCACTAAGCGGGCGCGCCTCGGAACGCTCGTCACCGGCGTCGTATATCGACACCCGGGCATTTTAGTGAAAACTGTTACGACGCTTGACGTTCTCTCCGAAGGGCGCGCCTATTTTGGCATCGGCGCCGCATGGCACGAACGCGAGGCCACCGGACTCGGGGTTCCGTTCCCCGCGCGCAAGGAACGGTTCGAGCGGCTGGAAGAAGCGCTGCAGATCGCCCTCCAAATGTGGTCGGGCCAAGTGTCTCCGTACCATGGCAAGCACTACCGTTTGGCTGAGCCGCTCAACTCTCCGCAACCGATTACCACCCCACATCCGCCCATTCTTGTTGGCGGAGTTGGTGAGAAAAAGACCCTCCGGCTGGTTGCCAAGTACGCGGACGCGTGCAATCTCTACGCTTTCGCTGGGGCCGATGCCATCCGCGCGAAGCTCGAAGTGCTCCGTCGGCATTGCGAAGAAGTCGGCCGACCATTCGAGGAGATCGAACGGACAGCCCTTGGCAGCGTCAATCTAGGGCCTGATGGCTTGGGCCCGCGCCAGGTGATCGATTACTGCCGGAGCATCAGCGACGCGGGTATTCAACACCTGATCATTTCTCTGCCCCGGGTTTACGAAATCACGCCGATCGAGGCTATGGGGAACGAAGTGATTCCCGCTGTGAGCGAGTTCTAACGAACATGTCGCGTCAAGTCGATAATTTGCTTGAGGGCCTTGCCGGGTCCTTAGGCCAGGAGTCGTTCCTGACCCTATTCGAACATCAGGCAGTCAAAATCGAGCGCATTGTTTCGCGTTCCCACAGCAGTCCTCCCGGATTCTGGTACGACCAGCCTGAAGATGAATGGCTGACGGTCCTCTGTGGCCATGCCACTTTGGAATTCGAAGGCGGAGAGTTGGTCGGAATGAAACAGGGAGATTGCTTAACTATCCCGAGCCACGTCAAACATCGAGTCCATGAAACCGATCCAGAGACCATTTGGCTGGCCGTACATATAATCGAAACCCAAGCGAGGCCACAACGGAAAGGCAAAGGAGATGGCGATGACGCGACGTAAAATATTGCAGATATTAGGGGTGGCAAGTGTTTGGGCCGCATTCAAGCCTCGAGGCTTTGCCGCACAATTCTCATCCAGCAAAGATATCGAGGCGTTGCAGAGGAACTGGAAGACGCTGCTTGCCGACGGGATCAAGGTGCCGCTTCCTTCAGAGCCACTCAAGCTATCGAAAGAAGAGTGGCGCAAGCGACTGGATCCCATGCAGTTCAATGTCCTGCGCGAGGAGGGCACTGAACGTCCCGGTTCCAGTCCACTGAACAATGAAAAACGGCCTGGTGTTTTCGCCTGCGTCGGCTGCAATTTGCCGCTTTTTACCTCCGATATGAAATACGAGAGCGGCACCGGTTGGCCGAGTTTTTTCACCGCCATTCCCGGGGTATTCGGTAGGAACACAGATTACAAGCTGATCTTACCGCGCACCGAATACCACTGCATCCGTTGTGGCGGCCATCACGGCCACGTGTTCGACGACGGCCCGCCGCCGACGCGGCAAAGGTGGTGCAATAACGGCGTCGCCCTGAAGTTCATTCCCAAGAGCGGCCAGGCTTAGATGTCTCTGCGACTCTTCGACATGAACTGCCGTTCGTAGAGAGCTTGAAGCTCTGAAAGCGTCGTGACCTGTTCGGGCCCTTTGTCCTCGCGGATTCTCGTGATCCGCGCAAAGCGGAGGGCAAAGCCCGAGCTGTACTGGGGGCTGCGCTGTATTTCATTGTAGGCGACCTCGACGACGACCTCCGCTCTCACCGTTACCGTATAGCCGTCATCGGCCTGCTGCAGCGCTTTGAGCCGCGCTGTCATCGCGGTAAATTCCTTGTCCGTCAAGCCTTTGAAGGTTTTGCCTACTGGAGCGAAGCCGCCTTTGCCGTCGGCAACCGCCAGGTGATAGTTGGAGAGCCAGCCGCGCCTTCTTCCCGAGCCACGATCTGCCGCTATGATCACGCAATCGACTGTTTCCGCCGGTTTGATTTTGAACCACAGCTTTCCCCGGTTGCCGGGCATGTACGGACTGTTCAACGCTTTGGCCATCAAACCTTCATGGCCCGCAGCGATGGCTTCGTTTAAAAAAATTTCCGCTGCGGCTTTATCTCCTGTGACTTTCCGCCGCGCCAGATGTTTGCCTCCCGTCATTTGTTCCAACAGCAACCAGCGCTCCTGATAGGGCTGATCGATGAGCGAACGGCCATCGATCAAGAGGCAATCGAACAGGTGAAGAAAAAGTGGAATCTCGCTCGCCGCCGATTCGATGCCGTGAATACGCCTGAAGCGGCGCATGAGTTCTTGGAAAGGAAAAGGCCGCCCGTCTTTGCCCACCGCCACCACCTCCGCATCAAGAATGAAAGAATGGCCTTTAAGGTCTCTTCGCGCGATCTCGACGATTTCGGGAACGCTCCGAGTCACTTCGGAAAGTCGACGGCTCCAGACACGCGCGAGATCACCTTCCTTGTGAATCTGGACCCGCGCCCCGTCGTACTTAAACTCAAGCGCGGTTTGCCCGCCGTGAGTTTTAAAGATTTCATCAAAGTCTTGGGAAAGCTCGGAAAGCATAGGGAGAAGCGGAACGAAAAGTTTAATATCCACATTCTGAAGGCCTGCGACTCCTTGCGTGAGCGCAATGGACGCCACTTCAGCAAGATCCGAAAGAAACAGAGCCGCGCGGCGGACAGTCTTCAAATCAGTGCTGGAGGCGCGGGCAATGGCGTCCTGGATAAGTCCGTCGTGCAGTCCGATGCGCAATTCGTTATGGAGCAGACGAAAGAGAATCGGCCGCTCGTGCGCATCGGACATTTCCACCAGCTCTCGAAGTCGCGTGTACTTAGCGGCTCGCGAGCCCTTTCCAGCGGCTTCAGCGATTTTGGCAAAATTATCGGCGACATCTCTGAGCGTCAGCGAAGGCGAAATGCCTTGTTCGCGTTCAGGAATTTTCGTCGCTTGAAAAAACGCACCGGGGCCGATGTCCAGTGTCCGGGGATCGGATATAGGAAAAGGGCGACCCGACAGGAAAGCGACACCATAACGGATCTCATCCGGCTCAAGCCGCCCGAGGTATTCCGCCGCCGCCGCGACTTTCTCAAGCCGGCTCGGCGTCTTCTCAAGCTGGTAGCAGAGAGAGGCAAACTCGGAAAAGTTCATAGTTCATAGTTTAACATCCTATGCAGAGATCAAAACGGCAAGGACGCTTGGGTTGTAAGAACCAGCTAGGCTGAGGCTGCGTATAGTATAAAAAGATGGCGGCCGGGCAGCGATCGAGTCCATCGCAGCCGGCCGACAACAGTTAAAGAAAAGTCCGATAACGTACCGAAGCCCGCGGCTACTGCGCGGGCCTGATCGTGACGCGCATCACGCTGGAGACTTTCGAAAAAACGCTACCGTCTTTAACGTCCTTAATATTTCTGACCATGCCGTTTTCGGCCTTGCCGGTGTTGGGCGCCTTTTGCCGCGGACCTTGATCCGCCCCAATTCCAGGCTCCTGATTCACTTCGGTGCCGACGTCCCAAAGAATAATCTGAGAAGTGATATCGCCGCTCACGGGCTTGCCGTCCTTGAACAGCGAGATGCCCGAATCGTCGGGACCGTAGAACCAGTCATTGGACTGACCCATCATCGTCGTCAATGAGAATCGATCGCCAGCCGCTCCAGAGATCGTGAATTCATAAGCTGCCCCTGGAGTGATCGGTCCGGGAGCGCTGGCCCCCACGGGCGTATTAAAAACGGTGACGGACTTTATTCCCTTGCCGCCTTCGAGAGATTTGGCGAGCATGCCTGGATCGCCGTCCTCTGACTGCGCCTCAAGGCCTTGGCCGCGATCCATCTTCCCGGATGTGAAGATCGGGGCCTTATCGGTGTGGACCACGCCCAGGCCGGGTGAAAAAGCCAGTGACCATTTCACGCCGTTGGATGCCGTGAACGAGTCCGGCTCTGTAATATTCTCGATCCGGACGGTGAATTTGGTCGGGTTGCCGCCATTGCCTGAGGCGAAACCGGCGAGGCTTAACATCAAAGCTGCGGTTACGCTTAAAAGTTTTGTAAACACTTTTCTTTCCTCCTTTGTTTGGTTGGTTTTCAGGGCTGAAGTCTCAACCCCGGCTTCGTCGAATCGATTCTTGCCGCATTAGATGCCGCCGGCGGAGCAAACGATGCAGTCAAGTTTGGTTCGAGGCCAGTCCGGCTTAGGAGGATTGAACTTCAGCTGAGGCGTGGATCGTTGGTGATTATCGCCGTCGCGGCACGTCCAGGATCATCTTGCGCCAAATGAATCTCTTGAGCGAGAAAATGGATCGAACCGTAGGCGTTGATAATCTGCAGGCTCCGTTCTTAGAACCCGACTCCCTTGGTGCCGAGTCGCATACGGTAGATTGAATTTCCACCCGTGATGTACAGCGTGCTGCCATCATCACCCCAGGCGACGTTTGAGGTTGGCATGCCGGTTTCGATGCTGCCTAAGTGCGTTCCGTCGGGAGCAAAGATGCTGATTCCTCCAGGACGCGCGCCGAACAAGTTTCCTTCCCTGTCGAGTTTGAAACCATCCGGACCGAAGAATGGGGGCTTCTTCCACTTGCCGGCGTCGGCAAAAACGCGCCCGTTTGTCACTGCCCCGTCCTGGCTGACGTCGTAAACCAGCCACGCTGCGCGGTCGAAGTCGACGTCGCTCACGTAGAGCTTTGTTTCATCGGGGGAGAAGGCTACCCCGTTGGGCGCTTTGATGTCCTTTATGAGCAGAGTGAGCTTGCCGTTTTTTGAGAGGCGATAAACCCCTTGAAACGGGAGCTCCTTGCGGGGATCATGAAAAGATTTCGGCAACCCGAACGGCGGATCGGTAAAATAGAGATCGCCGTTGGATTTGAACACCACGTCGTTAGGGCTGTTGATTCGTTTCCCTTCGTAGCGATCCACTAGCGTGGTCTTGCGGCCGTTCCTTTCCAGGCGACCGATACGTCGATCGCCGTGCTCCGCCAGGACTAGCCGACCGTCGGGATCGTACGTCAAGCCGTTAGAGCCGGGCTCGGCGCCTCCATAAGCTGCTCTGCCAGTGTAACCGCTGGGCTTCAGAAATAGGCTCTCGCCCTTACCCAGTTGCCATTTGTAAACTGCATTGTTGGGTATATCGGAGAAGAGAAGAAACCCGCCCTTGCGGTTCCACACCGGTCCTTCAACCCATTTGTGGCCTGTGGCG
>DASQUN010000759.1:0-3056 GCA_035641275.1 Candidatus Udaeobacter sp.
CGAAGTGCCGCCGCTGATCGCCGTCGACAAAGTCGCCAGGGTTTTTTCGGGCGGCGCGAAAACCGTTACGGCTCTGGAAAGAATTTCTTTCGACATCCAAGCTGGAAATTTCGTCTCTATCGTCGGTCCGAGCGGTTGTGGTAAGAGTACGCTCCTGAAAATCATATCCGGACTTCTGCCGGCCTCCGCAGGTTCCGTTTTGGTCAGCGGCAAGCGAGTCCAAAGCCCACTCGAAAATGTCGGCATGGTGTTCCAGGCACCGGTGTTGCTCAAATGGCGCTCCGTGCTCGGCAACGTTCTCCTGCCGGTGGAGTTCGCCAAATTGAACGTCGCGGGCCACGTGGATCGGGCGCGGGCGCTGATCAAGCTGGTCGGATTGGAAGGGTTCGAAGAGATGTATCCGCATGAGCTCTCCGGCGGCATGCAACAGCGGGCGTCGCTTTGCCGCGCTTTGATCACCGACCCGCAATTTTTGCTTATGGATGAGCCTTTCGGCGCGCTCGATGCGATGACCCGCGACGAGCTGGACATGGAACTCCTGCGCATCTGGGAAGAACGCAAGAAGACGGTACTGTTCGTCACCCATAGTATTCAGGAGGCGGTGTTTCTTTCCGATGTCGTTATCGTCATGTCCGCTCGGCCGGGCCGATTGCTGGAACAAATCGTTATTGACCTACCACGGCCGCGCAGCATGGAAGTGATGGGCGCGGCGAAGTTCGGCGAGTACACTTTGAAAATCCGCGGTCTGCTCGCCGGCGCCGGCGGTGTTTCGGCCCCGCCGGTTGGCTCGACTGTGTGAAATTGACTCCCCACTGCGCTATGATACGCGGAGGGCGTATGGCCATACGCCCCTACTCGTCCGAGATAATCAGAAAAACCAGCTCAAATGGCGATCAAGCAAGGATTAACCTACGAAAAGGCCGGCGTCAGCATCGAAGCTGGCGACGAGCTTGTGCGCCGTATTGGTCCGATTGCCGGCAAAACTCGAATGCCCGGTGTGGTGGCCGGGGTCGGCGGATTCAGCGCGCTTTTTGATCTAAAAAGTCGCGGCTATCACCATCCGATATTGGTCTCCTCTACAGACGGGGTCGGAACCAAGCTCAAGATTGCCTTCATGACCGGGATTCACGATACCGTCGGCATCGATCTGGTGGCCATGGGCGTGAATGATATTTTGACCCAGGGGGCGGAACCGCTGTTTTTCCTGGACTACTTTGTTTGCGGCAAGCTCGACGTGAGCATCGCCGCGGCAGTCGTGGGCGGCATCGCTGCCGGTTGCCGCCAAGCCGGCTGTGCCTTGATCGGCGGGGAAACCGCCGAACATCCGGGCGATTTCCGCAGCGGCGAGTACGATCTCGCCGGATTCGTCGTCGGGGTGGTCGAAAAAGGAAAAATCCTCGACCCTAAGAAGATCGTTCCGGGCGATATGCTCATTGGAATTCCATCCAGCGGTCTTCATAGCAATGGGTACTCGTTGGCGCGCAAAGTCCTGTTCGATGTGGGCCGCATGAAGGTCGGGCGACGCGTCCCTGAACTGGGGCGCACCTTGGGAGAAGAGTTGTTGGAGCCCACACGGATTTATGCGCAGATCGCACGCGCCTTGTTCTCGCGCCATTCGATCAAGGGCGCGGCGCACATTACAGGCGGCGGCATTCCGGGAAACCTGCCGCGAATCTTGCCTGAGGGACGACGAGCATGGATCGATCGCCGCGCGTGGGAGGTGCCGCCGATTTTCGATCTGATTCGAAACATTGGGCGAATTTCCGCCGATGAAATGGATCAGACGTTTAACAATGGCCTCGGCATGATCTTGGTGGTCGGCAAGAACGATCTCGATGGGGTCACGGGATCACTCACAAAGATGGGTGAGCCCTACTATCTCATCGGTGAGATGAGACAAGGCAAGCGAGGAGTCGATTTCAGTCCATGAAGGCAATTTTGTAAAGGTAATTCTATGGCGCGAAAAGTTCCAATCGGCGTTCTGATCTCCGGCAGCGGTACCAACCTCCAGGCCATTATCGATGCGGTCGAGGCTAACAAACTGGATGCCACGATTCGGCTTGTCCTCAGCAATCGCGCTGACGCCTATGGACTCGCGCGCGCCAAGTCTCATGGTATTCCGACGGAAGTCGTCGATCACAAGCAGTTTGCTACTCGAGAAGCATTCGACGAGGCGGTGGTCGAGATTCTTAGGGCGCGCGACGTGGAGTTAGTCGTCCTCGCTGGCTTTATGCGTCTCCTCTCCCCTGTGTTCGTCAAGGCATTCTCCAACCGCATGATGAATATTCACCCGGCCCTGCTTCCTTCCTTTCCCGGACTAGACGTACAGAAGAAAGCCGTGGAGCACGGTGTCCGTTTTTCCGGCTGTACGGTTCATTTCGTGAACGAGCAGTGCGATGAAGGGCCCATCATCATTCAGGCCGTGGTCCCCGTTTTTCCGGACGACACGGAGACGTCTCTCGCCGCCCGTATCCTGGAGCAGGAGCATCGGATCTATCCGCGGGCGATCCAACTTTACAGCGAGGGCCGCCTTCGCATCGAAGGACGCCGAGTCTTTGTCGAAGGGCTTGTCAGAGAAGAAAATCACGTTCTCATTCAGCCGCCTCTGCAACCATGAAAAAAGCCAAGCCCGCGCTCATTTTTCTGATGAAGGTCCTGGTCAGCGCAGGACTTCTTGTTTTCTTCCTCACGCGTATCGATTTCGAACGTTTCATGGATACTCTGGCCGCGGCAAATTTTTCCTACGTTGCCTTGGCGCTTGTCATGTATCTCGCCTGCCAATTATTCACGGCTTGCAGATGGGCGATTCTAGCTCGTCCTCTCGGTTTCAATGCTCCCTTTAAGGAATTTGTTTTGTATTGCTTGATCGGGATGTTTTTCAATCTGTTTGCGCCTAGCACGGTAGGAGGTGACGTAACCCGCGTTTACTATCTTGCCAGAAGCGGAAAAAAAAATCAGGCTGAGGCGTGGGCGGTCGCAACGATCCCCGCGGCCGTGTCCGTATTCATGGATCGGGCCCTGGGAATGGTGGTTCTGGTGTGGCTCGGAGCCATTGG
>DASQUN010000760.1:0-3718 GCA_035641275.1 Candidatus Udaeobacter sp.
TGCTCGTGACCCAACGAAGCGACCAGCGCCCGGGTGGCGCTGCTGCTGCGAGCCAAAGGAATCACCAGCGTCCGCCCGCTCGAAGGCGGGATCGACGCCTGGCTAGCGCACAGTCTCATTCGTTACCGAAAACCTCGTCAAGAAACCCGTTGTCCTCTGAGAGAAGGTTTCCGTTATTGTCCATGACAACTGACAGGCATCGCCGGTCCCATGAACTCAGCCTACTCCGGGAAAGTGGCCAGTTTTTGTGACTAGAAAAATCTTCCACCTTCGATTATGAAAACCGTACTAGCGGCGGAATTCAAAGCGCGTTGTCTCTCATTGCGCGCCCGCGTCGGCCTGAGGCATCGTGATTACGAAACACGAAAAACCGGTAGCCAAGCTGATCCCGAGTCATACTGACACTGGCAAAGTGATCGGAAGCTTCAAAGGAAATTCAAAATCGAAGGCAATATCCTATCTACGGGGAAAGAGATCCCACGCGCGGAGGCCAGAGCGGTCCGGAACTTCCCCCGGTGCGCTCATCTCGGCGGAGCGATAGGTTCACCTCAGTCGTTTTAAAGCTTCGATTCGGTCGGCCGTCGCCGGATGTGTGGATAAGAAACCACCGCCCGTGCCTCCACCGGATTCGCGCTCAACCCACTCGAGGCCATTGATCAGATCAGTCTTCGAGTAACCCGCGCGGTTCAGAATGTCGACCGCGTGGCGGTCCGCCGCGTTTTCCTCGCCGCGGCTGTAGCCGCGGGCGATCAGGCCGCCGGCGATCGGGGTGACAGCGCTGCTCCCCGGCAATAACTCCTCGAGCAAAATCACACCGAGATTCAGTCCCAAACCCAACGTCTGAAGTTTGGCCACATGTCCCAGATCTTCATGGGCGATTTCATGCGCCATAATGCCACGAAGCTGCTGGTCACTCGCCTTTTGCAGGAGACCTCTTGTGACATAAAACTGGGCGCCGCCGGCGTTTGCTGCATTGATACCCGGATCGTCCATGATGCCGATGTAAACCTGTTGCGGATTTTTGGGATTGTCCATGGCTTTGAGCAGAGGCGTCATAATCCTATAGAGCCGCTGGGCTTGTGCCGGTGCCACCTGGCGAATATCCGGCGCGCTCGGAGGAGAAGGATCGCTCGACACGGCGCAGCCCGAGATCATTAGGAGAAGTGCCGGAGCGAGGGACCGAGTCAGGGAATTTAGTTTTTTTGCAGTCATGTTCGTTCTCCGGAACTGTTGCAATTTAGAATCAACTCCTGATAGCGCCCTCGGCAAAGTCGTGGAGAGATCGGCAATTGAGTAGAATCAACGGTTCCGATACTACTACAACGCTCGCCGGGGTCCCACAAGATCACAGAGTAAAAACCGTGCGCGAAGACGGCAAGATATCGTCGATAACAGTTACGCGAAATACGAAGCCACCAGCCGCTCGTGTCCCGTTAATTAAACCGCGGTGGTAAGCGTATGTGTCATTAAAGGTCGGAGTCTTCTTGACATACACTGCCGAGCTGCAATAGAGCCGACGCGGAATGCCGCGTCGTCCTCGTCTGGCAACCCGGTGGCATAGCCTACCACGTCCTAAACCGACGGGTCGGTCGCTTAGGATTATTTAAAAAGCCCTAGGATTATATCTCGTTTCAAAAAGTTCTCGCCGAACCCTACGAGCGGAAGAACCGCCGTGTAGCGCAGAAGCGGTATCGTGAATTCGTTAGAGACGGAGTAGGGAACCGGCCGTGGGATGACCTCAAACGTCAGATTTACTTGGGCAGCAACGAGTTCATCGAGAGACACTCGGCGGAGGCTAACGAGGAGCTCAAGGAGATTCCACGAGCCAGCTAAAGGCGATCAAGCCAACATTGGAGCGGAGCTTTCGAATGAGGAAACCGGGTTGCCGAGGCGTACCGAGAGCATGGGTATCGGCTGCAAGAGATCGCCGCGCACTTGGGCGTCCACTACGCGACCGTGAGCCGAAAACTCAAGAAAATAGACGAACGAATTACTAATGTCGGATTGCAAGACCTGACTCCGGGTGGCTAAAACTCTGAAGCCGGGGTTGAACAAATTTGCCGTCACCGTGGAAGGCGTCCCGAGTAACGGCCAGACGGCCAAGGACATCGACGAGTTGGTATTCGTAGTCGAGTAACCCGTATCTATAGGCATGAAGCAAAATGGTCTTTTGTTTTCCCTTATTTCAAAGCGCTGTTCAGCAACGATACGATCGCCTTTGTCGTACCACGAGAGAGCCGGCGCAAGTGCCAGCAGATTGAGCCACGAAAAACGTCGACAGGAAAGTCGCTGTCAATAGAACTGCGAGGTCGACATGATGAGACTTTTGCGCTCACGAAGGATGGCTCCATGTGCTCTCTCTTGATCGGCAATCGGCGAATGGTGTTTGAGTCGAGCTGCTAGCGCTTCATTTCCCCCAGCACCTCGTCGAGGAGCTTGTAATTGACCAGCTGGCTTACAGGAATCTCGCCCTTGAGTTTTGCCTGCTCGCGGATCTCCTTGATCTCGGCCCTCACGGCATCCTCTGGAGTCTTCCCATCTCTCGTGAAAACCTTGATGATGTCTCGTAGGGAAAGCGCCGCAGTCTTGCGGTCAAGTTTGAACTCCTCCATCAATAGACCAATCACCTTTTCCTGATTTGCCGGGTCCCTGGTAAATTCCATCCCCCTGAGAGTGGCGCGGATCATCCGTTTGACCTGGCCGGGATTGGTCTTGAGCTTTGCGTCGGCAGCCCCCAAGCCGGCAAAAGGTGTCTGAAGATAATCAACCGCGCTGCCAAGATTGCGAAACCCCAACTCCTCCGCTTTGAAGTTAAACGGAATAGAAAGCATCGCCACGTCGGCTGCGCCGCTCTGGAGCGCGGCCAGCGAAGTGGCGACGTCGCCCATGGCAATGAATACCAAGTCCTTGTCGGGGTTGAGGCCCCGCGCCCGAGCCATCACCTTGGCCGCATAGGTTGGCGTCGCGAGCAGGCCCGTGGTCGCAACCGTCTTCCCGCCCTTCAGTTCCTCAATCGACTTGATCGTCGGCTGGGCGAACATATAGATGAGCACTCTGTCCATGCTGAACATGGTAGCCTTTATCGGCACGCCGGAAGCGGCGGCGCGCATCGCTGAACCGATGGCGCTGGTATAGTCGATCTCTCCTGCCACCATACCGGCCACGCCGACCTCGGTCTTGATGACCTCTAACGAGACCTCCAGCCCTTCGGCTTTGTAAGCGCCGAATTTGTCGCCCACGTAGAAGTTGAGGAACGTCATGCTCTTGGCCGGCATGGCCACGCGTACCCTCTGCGCCACCGCCTCGCCGGGGGTGGAGAAACTCATCGAGAAGACCGTGGCAAGCGCGACTCCGTATCGCAGGAGCGATCCGTCCGTCATTGGGGTGGCCTGCGTTTTCATGTCCCACTCGCTCCAGAGCATTTTTTGTCACAGCGCGGGAAACGGGCGGAGTGTATGGAAAGGGAGAGTTTCTGTCAAATTGAAATTCCTTCGCATAAGAGATAGGTGCCATAGCCAGGATGACTCGTGCGACAATCAGGAGGTGTCATGGCTTCGACCCAGCGCAAGAGAAATAAAGGCCGCGCGAAGTTGAGCTTCATGGACTTGGTCTCTACCGTGCCCGGCGCTCTGGCGGGAAAATACATGCGCATGTTTTGGCACCCGGTCTATCGCGCCGAAGACCTTCCCGCGGGAAAAGCAAAACCGATCCGGATTAT
>DASQUN010000761.1:0-6759 GCA_035641275.1 Candidatus Udaeobacter sp.
GGCTCTTCATCCACCGCACATAGCCGGTCTTTTCGTTAATGGGTGCAATGTCCATTGTGACCTTTCAACCCCTTCCAAGACTAGTTTCTAGTTTTCATACGGGGCTGGAGCCTATCCGATATGAGCTTCAGGGTCAATTATTAATGGGTTGGTTCATTAGTATGTGGACACCTGACATCTATTCGACCGAGGCCCGAGCCCTTCCGAGCGCGGTCAATGGGTCTGTGGCTTGTAGGCCGCCGCCCGTCCTCTCGGTTACGGCTTATGTGCAACAAAATTTTCTGCCGCGCAGACTTCTAGTCACGGATGGCGAGAGCACCGCCATCCACCGGCAGGTCCACCGCGTAAATAAAATCCGATTCGTCTGAGGCGAGAAAGAGCGCCGCCTTCGCGATATCCATTGGAACACCGCGCCGACCCGCGAGGTTTTTCACAAAGCGGTTCTCTGGAACTTCCTCTTGACCGACCGGCGAACCGATTCGGTTTGGCGAAATGGAGTTCACTCGAATCCCTTCCGGAGCGAGTTGAACCGCGATCGACCGCGTTAGATTAAGCACCCCTGCTTTGGCCGTCGTATAGGCCGTCGCCTCTTTCCGACCCCAATGACCGGAGGTCGAGGCGATATTGATCATCTTACCTTTTCGCTTCTGGTCAATCATCGCTTTGGCAGCGTAGCGCGTGCAGTACCATACACTTCGGAGGCAGACGTTCATGACCCTGTCCCACTCCTCCTCGGTAATATCAAAGATCGTCTTATGGTCCGTCCACGCAGCATTGTTGACGAGTATATCTACACCACCGAACTCTTTGACGACGGCTTGAACCATCTTTTCTACGGAACTGGCTGAAGCAACATCACAAACGATGGAAATCGCCCGACCCGGAGTCGCAGCGTTGATTTGGCTCGCCACCCGGCTGCCTCTTCCCTGATCCAGATCCACCACGGCAACTTTCGCACCTTCCTGCGCAAATAGTTTAGAAATATCTTCGCCGATATTCCGGCCTGCACCGGTAATAATCGCAATTTGACTTTGCAGTCTCATGAAAACCTCCTTGAGTCTTCGCTTTCTGTCCATAGCAAATGAGAATCTAAACGTCCACAAGGCAGGGCAGACGCAAGCTTCAAAGTGGGCGCTAATTTTCGAAGGAAGGCGGCGCGAATAACAGGGAGATCAAATAAGCGGGCAGGCTCGGATCAGAGGCTGACCTTTTCGGTGTAAAGATCTTTGAGAAACTTGCTGCCTTTAAGCTCTTCCAAAAATCGCGGTTCAACGATATCCGCGGGCTTTAACGATTTCGTACGCTGATCCACCGCTGCCCCGACATCGACCAAGGCCTGGATTGCTTCGTTGTTCAGTTCTGGCAGCGGCCGCAACTGCGCCGAAAAACTATCGTACATCGTGTCAACCGTCATGCCCTGGCTGCTCGGAAAATATTTCTTGAGAATTGCCAAACTATGATCTCGACTGGAGACGAAGTGGTGTATGGCGGCCGTATACCCTCTCATGAAACGGCGAACTGCTTCTTCTTCCCGCTTAACGTACGACCGAGTGGTGATGAGGAGATCGGTAACCGACGGAACGGCCTTAACGTCTAAAATCTTGATCCCCAATTTTTTTGCCTCCGCGGCAACGTCTTCACTCAAAGGGGCGCCTTGGAGCAAGTTCTTAGAAATGGCGAGGGCTCTGGCTGGGGATAACCCAGCAGCCACCATCTCGACATCTTTCGCCGGATCGAGCCCGGCTCGCCGTAGAATCACTCGAGCAACTAAGTCCGACTTCGCACCTAACGCGGAAACGCCGACTTTCTTTCCCTTAAGGTCCTTAATAGCGGTGATGGAAGAAGCTACCCCCATACCGTACTGGTCAAAGCTCACGTGGGAACCAAGAAGCGTGACGTCCGCGCCACTGGCGACCGGCTGGAGAACCGCCAGGGGATTGCCGAACCCGATCAACAGATCAACGCCAATCAGGGATTGAACTCCCGCAGAAAGCGTATCACGAATCGGAATCTCC
Source organism: Candidatus Udaeobacter sp. (assembly GCA_035641275.1). Lineage (GTDB taxonomy): Bacteria > Desulfobacterota > Binatia > UBA9968 > UBA9968 > DASQUN01. The sequence continues at coordinate 2,016 of DASQUN010000761.1, forward strand.
TCGATATCCAACCCATTTTTCTTGAATAGGCCGGCATCCACACCAACATAGGCCACCGCGGTTCCGAGCTCCCAACCAGCATAGGCCAAGCGGATTTTCTTTGCACCGTCCGCAGCCCATGCGTGACTTGTAACGAAGCCTAGCGCAAGCAGAGCCAGGCACAGTGCCACAGTGGTCCGTCCTTTTGAGATTTGAGAAGTGCTCATAGTTAACCTTTATAGCTCACATTACGATTCGCTCCAAGGGGTGCATAGTACTACGCTTTGACGGCAGAGGCGACCCTGGGTTGATGCACAACGCCCGAGTTGTTATGGTCGCATAGCGTCAATCGGTTGGAGCGGGAGGATCCCATGAAATTTCTCCACACGATGATTCGGGTCAACGACTTGGGTGAATCGATCAAATTCTACTGCGATGTTTTGGGGATGAAACTGCTTCGAAAGAAAGATTATCCTGCCGGCCGTTTCACCCTCGCCTTCGTGGGCTACGGCGACGAGTCCGAAAATACGGTTGTCGAGCTGACTCACAATTGGGATACGCATCAGTACGACCTCGGCAATGCTTTCGGCCATCTCGCTCTGGGAGTCGACGATATTTACAAAGCTTGCGATGAACTCCGCAGGCAGGGTGCCAAGATTGTTCGCGAGCCCGGCCCGATGAAGCACGGCGGGACGGAAATCGCTTTTATCGAGGATCCTAACGGGTACAAAATCGAGCTGATCGATCTTACTCGGCGCGCCCAACGCGCGTAGAGCTGCGCCGATGATGGAGAAGCGACATTTGACTGGAGCCCGATCCGGATTTGCAACCTCCCGGAATTTCATCTAGGATGAATTTGTTTTCCTACCTGTTCTAAATTCCACCAGACGTTCAGGAGGATCAAGTTTCAATGGCAACGATGATCACTAATGAATGCATCAACTGCGGCGCGTGCGAGCCCGAGTGCCCGAACAACGCGATCTCACAGGGCCCAACGATCTTTGTCATCGATCCCCAATTATGCACGGAATGCGTCGGTTTTCATGACTATGAAGCCTGCGCCGCGGTTTGCCCCGTGGACTGTTGCGTGACCGATCCGAACAACATCGAAACCGAAGACGCGCTGATCGCCCGCGCACAGGCGCTTCACCCGGAGACCCAATTCGGTGATAACTTTGAGTCGCGCTTTCGAAAAGGCCAAGGCAAAGGAGCAACCGAAGCGGCTAAGAAACAGGCTCCTGCTCCTGGATCTTCAGCAGGCACAGCCGCGGGTGCCCCCTCTGTTGAGCGAGCCGCATCCGCCACTTCAGGCTATGCCGAACCCGAGGTCAACTTTGTACCCTTGCCCGACATCGATTCATGGAATATCCCGGTTCGCTGTTTTAAGTGCAACCAAACCCATGTCGAGTCGGTCCGGAGCTTCATGATCGGCAATGTTATCTTCTGCCCGAACTGCAACAAATCGATCGTGGTTCGTGACAACCTGAATTTTCATATTCGCACGTTACTGAAAGAGTCGTACGATAAGTGGGAAGGCGAACAAGCCGCGTTTAGGGCCAGGAGAGACAAGGAGCTTACGGAGTTTCTCGACCGCCGAGCTAAAGAAGCACAAGCCTTCGAAACCCACCAGCAACGAGAATTAGCAAAGATCCACATGCAGCTCGATACCATTGGCGAAACTTACGATGCTCCCGGAAGACCCTTTAAAAAAGGGTCTCGCTTTGGATGGGGCTGATCGCCTCGGCCGATGCTAAATTCTTGGCTTCACCTCATTGCCCTGATCGTCTATTTGGGGGCCATCGTTGGTCTCTGGGTAGTGTTCCTGCCGTCCATGAAAACGGTGGTCCAACACGAGGACAGAGTTCAATTTCTCGCGCGCGGGCTCCAATTCTACAACCCCCTTCAAGTTGGAGCATTAGGGATTCTCATCTTCAGCGGCGCGTTTCAGCTAACGGAGCTAAAAGCGGCCTATCGGGAAACGTTCATTAACCGATTTGGATATGATCTCGGCATCAAATTACTTTTCGCATTTTTTCTGGTTCTTTTTAGTGTCTACCAAGCCATGGGCATAGGTCACAGATTCGTTAGGCGGCAAGCAGGCGGCGAACCGGTTACGCCGGAGCAACTCAATTCCACTATTCGCCGTCTGAAAGGCGCTAATTGGGTTATCTTGATACTCGCGTTGACTACGTTATGGCTTGGACTGCGATTACGCTAGAGTTTGGGGCCGTCAATGAACCCGGCACTTGTTAGGTAAGCGCATACAAGAGCCTAAGAACCGCTAACGTCAAGTGGCGAATTCAACACTCAGAATCATTTATCGCTCAAATTCCCATGCGCCGTTTTGGCTGGTGGCGGCGAAGTCTGGGGTTTGGGAGAAAAATGGGCTGACTGTGGACACGTCCGCACAACTGATACGCGAGAAGGCGGTGGAGGCGCTGAAAAGCCGGCGCGTGGACCTCATCTCTGGGAACCACCATAATCTTTACGTGAGAAATGCAAAGAACAGCGAGGACTTTGTTCACCTGGCGCAGGCGGGAAACAACTGGACGGAGAACCGACTCGTGGCCGCCAATGGCATTGGCTCAGTCGAGGACCTACGAGGACAAAAGGTTGTTGCCGACAAGCTGAACTCACATGCTGGGCTAAATATCTGGCTCTTCTTGCGTCAGGCGGGACTCGATGCGGACCGAGGTGACGTGGAGCTCGTGGAGCTGCGCGGCGCCGCCGAAGAGCGCTGGAAACGGGTGCTAGCTGGCGAATTCGCCGGAACCTTTGTCGGGATTCCGCACGATGGCCGGGCCGCTAAAGCCGGAGCAAACGTGATTTCTGTGCGAGCGATGCCCATGATTCGTGGGGTGACGCTGACCACGACCACGAGCTTTGTCAAAAATCACGAAGAAGAGATTCGGCGCCTGATTCGAGGATTTGTGGATGCGATCCATTTCTTTATCAACCGGAGGGCGGAGACGGTGGAAATCCTCAAAGAGCATGCTACTCCGATCTTGCGCCTTCAGTCGGACGATGAGGTAAACCAGCTCTATGACGAATGGACTCAGTCACTGGAACGAAAACCTTATCCTTCCCTAGAGGCGATCTCCAACGTCTTTCAATTGGCCGTTCGGCGCAATCCTGAGATTGCCGGATTTAACCCATTGGCATTGTGGGATACGCATTACCTACGCGAGCTTGATGATAGCGGATATATCGATCGGTTATACAAAATAAACGAGGCGGGGCCAGGCGCCCCGCCTCGTTATTATACGTAGCCTGGCTCTGCTTTATCCAGTTAGCGCTGCCCTGTTGACTCCCCTGCCTGTTGCTGTGACCGTTGGGAGAATTGCTGCGGCTGTTCGGACTGTTGTTGAGACTGTTGAGCGCCTTTTGGCTCCGGCTGAGAAGTTGCGCTGCTCGTACCCGAGGTGATGCCTTCCCTATAAACCAAAATTTCAACTCGACGATTCTTGGCTCGTCCTTGTGAATTGTTATTCTCTACCATCGGCGCGCTCTCTCCGTAGGACACGGTGATAACCCGGAGCGGATCCAACTTCTTTTGCGTCACTAGATAGCGCCCCACGGCATCGGCTCTCCTACGGCCCAACTCATAGTTGTAATCCTCCGAGCCGGCATTATCCGTATGTCCGGTCACGAGAAATACCGTGCTATCCGGACCTGCCGCGTCGCCCTTTAAGTCACTGAGAAACCCGTCGATCTCCTTTATCGCCGACGCGGGAAGATTTGATGAATTAAAACCGAAATTGGCGCCCTCTTTCATATCGATCACAAAGCGCCTCTCTAATCGGAGATTGGCTATCGAATTCAAAGCCTTCTCCGTTTTTGCATCGATCTGGCCGAGCCGTCCTTCGAATTGTCCGAGCTTGCCCTCGATTCCGCTCACGCGCCCACCGAGGCTCCCAATCTGACTTTCGGCCTGGTTCAGACGCGTTTCACCTTGAGAAACCCTGCCTGACAACGGGTCCATTTGTTCCCGGACCCAGTCACGGGTCGCTATACATCCCTGCGTTGTAGGTAGCAAGACTGCGAGCAGAACTGAAAACAAAATGGTTCTTCCACCAACCGTATACTTCATAACTATCCTCCTTATTATTCTTTCAACTCAATGAAAACCTAGTTTCCGTCTGCCGGTTCCTGCGGCAAACAATACCCACCTACGGAGCGTTCTCCGGGACGGCTAGTCGCGCGTACATCATCTCTCTAAGGAACTCCCGAAGCTCCCCACCAACCTCAAACCTTTAGCCATTCCGTTGCCTGTGCCACGGCAACTCTGATCACCCCCTGTTCCGGGCTCAGAAATCGCTTTCATCGTCGGACAGCATTCCAAGTTCGTCTCCAACCCCTGCGGTCGTTGTGCGCTTACTGCCCAACCGCTTTGCGCGTAGTTGACTGCATCATCAATCAGTGGACCGAGCGAATTAAATTCGCGCTTTCCAAGCCGTCCGAGACTTCCGTCGATTTGTGAAATGCTTGTTTGCTGAGACGCGGGCGCCTCATAGCTGAGGCTTTTGGCCGGACGAAACTGTTCATAACCACTAAGGCATTATTAAGCCACTCAAACCGCAACCAAAAGCTGTGCCACAAGCCAAGACAAGCACTTACGGGCGTAAAATTAACCTATTAGCAAAACTCTATGAGTTAAAGCTTAACGGCATATGCATGCTTAACCCTACACTGCTGCAGGAATACTCAACAGGCGATCGCCAGGTTACGATTGGGCTCCACTGTTTGCGGGTGCTGCTGGCGGGTT
>DASQUN010000762.1:0-4807 GCA_035641275.1 Candidatus Udaeobacter sp.
GGATTGCACGTTTCCGACCTCTACTCCCGCGATCAGTACAGGGTCGCCGACGTGGAGGCCGGAAGCTGAAAAAAAATCAGCGTAAAGGGTATAGCCGTGTTTTCCAAACACGGTCCAGCCCGCCAATCCGATAGCCACGTATATTACGTAAAGGATAGCGACGAAGGCAACGGTGCCTATGAGGATTTCAGTACGGTTGTGATTTGCGGTCGAAGGCATTGCCGCGAGGATTCAGGGACGTCGACTGAAACCATCTGCGGTCGTGGCTCGTGCGACGGGTCATTTGATCGTCACACGATGTTCAAGAACCGCTGGTACGCCGAACAGAGGCGCCTCCGGTCCGACGCGCCGTCCCCAGATTTGGATTAATGCCTCGCCCGGTTTTTCGAAGCGCAGCGTCACGGTATGCGGCATGCGTTTCACGACGGCAGGACAGATCACGCGCGGATGAGTGGCCACCGTAAGATCGTAAACCATCACGGCGGCACCCGTGGCCAAAATAACCACACTTGTGTCTCCTTCGCGGTCGCAGCCACCGCCGAACGTCGTAATCTTCATTTCAAAATCTTCGCCGACGCTTACCCTCGTCGGTGCGCTTAGCACGTCTTTTTTTTCATTCGTGCCGAAATCGATGATTCCGGGAACGCGAGCCTGTTGTGGGTCTGGAGGATGGGTACCAAGCTCGCTAGCAGCGGTCAGAAAGAACAACAGAGATATTGGTAGCATGATCGCCTCCAGATATGACGTTCGCAGTGACCATCATTTCGCAGTCGAAGGGACGTTTTTCTCGGCTCCGCGATCTGATGTCAAGCTTTAGAGTTCCGCAAGTTTTTTAACAACATGAGATTCTTGCGACCCTTTGCAAGCGCGCGTTCAATCACCACGCAATATAGTTACGCAATCCGAATGCCATGGAATGTCGGGGACACTATGTTTCGTCGGGAAAGCCCCATCGCGCTCAGATAGTGAGCAGTTTTTTACATGAGCAGAGAAAGCGAGGCTGATCTTTCACACACGATCACAAGATCGAAAAAACACGATCGAAAATTAGGAACGTACAGTCAAAGAGAGGACTTTTTTGCACATTCACCGCGGAGGTCGCACGCTAGCGTTATAAGGGACGCAGTGTCTCAAAAAGTAGGTCAGGAGGTAGAAAAAATCTCCGAGCTGCGAGGCCGTAATTCCCGGTACGCCGGGGAACAGGGTTAGGAGGCCAATTCGATTGTGACGGTAGCCTGATTCGCCGCTAGAGCCGTTTCTCCGCTAACAATCAATCGCTGAGGATCAATACCGCGCTTCTCCAGCTCATCCTTCACAATTTCAGCGCGATCCTGTGCTAAAGCTCGTAGCTCCTCTTGAGAAATCACAATGCGTTCCAAGACAAAGCGCTCCAGCGATTCCTCGGCCCGAGGCGCGAGCGGAAGCCTCGGTTCTGTTATTCCACCGAGATCTTGATACAAGCGAATGAGAGCCTCTTCGTAGTTCTTACCTTCGACAGTTCGTAGACTCTCCCAAAACTTTTCTCTTTTAATCGTATCCCGCTCAGCTTGGGTTGCATTGCCGCTGAGCTTTAGTTCGAGCTGCGGCTTTTCTTTGAGAAGCTCAGTCAAATCTGCAAGCTGCTTGACGCTTTGAGTTTCGATTTCCCGAGTGCCGGACAGGAACAGGATCGGGTCAATCTGTACTCTACCAATCCTGTCACCGAATGTTAGGATCCTGCCGACCAAACGAAAAGGAGCGGTAATTGTTCTAATAATGGCATTGCGAACGGCGCTCCAAATCAGATTGGCTATATTCAGCTGCGGGCCGGTATCCCCGCTCACGGCCAGCTGCAGTCGGATAACACCGTGGATATCCTGAAGCAGGGCTATGGCGAGCTCGAGCGGTATGCCGATCCGGTTTGTGAATTCGCCGCCGGTCCTTTGACCAACGCGGACATCGCGAAGTACAAGTTGTGCTTGCGCCTGAATTTCGTCGCCCTTTAGTCTGTAGTTCACATCCGTCGTGATCTGCCCCTCTCTTATTCGATGGCTGACATACTGGGTTGCGTATGGACTGAGTGGCGGCAGGGCGTAACTCCGGATGGTGCCTCGCAATTGGATGTGCGGCTTCTCCGTAAATGGCGTGAACCACCCCCTCAACTCCAGATTTGCTGATTCGCCCAATATCCCTTGCAATGTCAGTTCGGCACGCTTTGCACTCGGCATAAAGTCCGACAGGGTTGCGTTCACTTGTGAAAGCCCCGTCCTGTAATTTGGCGAGACACTTCTATCCAGGATCTCAATCGAGCTTTTCTCAACGTTGATTGAACGGATCGCTAAGATTGTTCCTTCTCCCTGTGTTTGTTTTTGACGTTGTTTTGATTCCTGTTGTTTGTCGCCCGCCCAGAGGCGAGTCAATTCGAGCGTCCCGCCTTGGTTTCTTACAACCTTGAGGTTCGCTCCAGAAAAAGCGATCTGATCGATATCGACCCGCGGCTTTGAACCAAGCCGAATTGTTTTCAGTCGAACGCCCAAACGTTTCGTTACTAGGAAATGATCCGGCCGATCCGGAAACTCTAAAGCCATGTTGTAACCTTCTAGATGACCACTGATTGACGTCGTCAGTTCACCGTTGTGTTCGGCTGCGAGCGCCAGTTCGAGTTTGCCGTTGATGGACTCTCCACTTGAACTCGCTGTGCTGAAAAGATGGTTCAAATAGCCTCTATAGGGCTCGAAGGAAATTCTCTCGCCAACGATGGAGAATTGCGCCTTAAGAGGCTCGTTATAGATCGCTCCTGTCACGCGCAGCGAACCCTTCCCGAGTAGCGCATCGGCCGCGATTTGGTCAACCGAGAAAGTCGGCAAAACCGTCATATTGTTTGCTTCAAGATTGATTTCTTGAAGCACGGTTTTTACTGCGGGGCTTACCGTATGATCGATGAACTCGATCGTGGCGCCATTTGCTTCCGTCTGTTTCACGGTCAAAGGCATACGAGTGCCGTCACGTTGCTCGCGCTCCGAACCTTCGTTTGCGGTTTTGCTTTGCGGAAGGAATTGCTGCAGGTTAAGTCCGGAGGAGTTCCGCTCCACTAGCAAGTAGGGTTTGCCGATTGCTAGCGAGCCAATTTCGGTCTGGCTTTCCAATAGGTCAATGTGAATGTTTTCCGCCTTTAGTGCTGATACCTTCATTATTGGCTGAGACGTAGGCGCCGACAGGAGAGCCATGCCCTCCAGATTGAGGCGGCCAGTGACACTGTGTTTGACCATCTCCCCGTCGCGGTACCCAAGTACGTAACGGCCTTCGCCATTCAACAAGCTCCTGTCCAAATTCAATCTACTGCCGTACGGCAGGTAAACCTGGAACGCCTGTAATTCGACGTTAGCGATGTCGGCTCTCATTTGCGTATTCAGGGCATCGCGAAAGGGAGTAGTCGAGCCCGAAAGCTTGAGAGTGCCGCCGGCGATTTTGAGCCCGAGCGTGAAGGCGGTAGGCGTGATGCTCGCGTCTGGCAAACTCGAAATCGGTCCTGCCGACATCTCCAGCGAGCTGAAGGTGACCTTATAATCCGGGTCTTGGAGATGATCGATGAATTCAATCTCGCCACCGGCAACTTCCAACTGATCGATGGTGAAAGTAGGTCCACCTGGTGTGGTGCCTTTTAATTGTTTTGGGATGCGCACGGCTGTGAGAATGTTGTAGTTGTTCGGAGCGAGACGCTCGAGCAAAACCTGAGGGTTTTGCACAACAATCCTCTTCAGATTGAACTCTCCCTTCAGCAACGCAGTCCGAGAAAAGTCCATTGTTACGGCGGGTAAGGTCAAGATAGGACGAGATTCGTCGTTGCCGATGACGAGGCGATTGACGCTCGCTCGGCCGGTAAAAATGTTGACGTCAACATCATCTATCGTTACCGGCACTGTAAAAATCATCTGGAGCCGGTTAACCGCCACGCGTCGGACCACTTCCGGCAGTATAAAAATGAAACCTGCTACAAGACTGCAGACCGCGAGACTAAGAAAGATTAAACGCCGGGACGGACGGTAATCCATGTCCAATCGTCTAAGTGCTAGCAATGGTTAAAGCCGCAGGTCGCTGTTCTGCCGATCGATTTTCCATAATGTCGCTAATCACAAGGCACGCAGGCAGATCGGTTGCCGCGTCTTGACGATGCTCGAAACAAGTCAAGCTTTGTTCAAGCGCGGCGCCTCAATTCCTCGATGCGATCCTCAATCGCCGGATGCGTGGAGAGAAAACCCCCGCCCCCATTTCCGGAGGCGCGGGCAACCCAGGTTAGTGCATCAATTAATGTCGCTGCGGAATAGCCGGCGCGGCGCAAGATCGCCACCGCATGCCGGTCCGCTTCGTACTCTTCACCGCGGCTGTAGCCACGGGCAATCATAGTCCCAGCGATCGGAGTAACAATACCGCTGCCGGGCAACAGTTGCTCGAGGAGATAAGCGCCAATGCTCAGTCCCGCGCCAAGCAGCTGCAGTTCGGCCACATGGCCCAAATCTTCGTGCGCGATCTCGTGCGCCATGATTCCCCTGAGCTGTTCGTTACTGGCTTGTTCCAGTAGTCCCGTGGTGACATAAAAATTGCCACCGCCTGCATTCGCGGCATTGATCTGCGGATCATCGATAATACCAACGCGGACCCTGTTGGGGTCGAGTGGGTCATTCATCGAGCGAAGGAGCGGCACCATGATCCTGTAAAGCCGCTCCGCCTGCTCTGGAGCTACCCGGCGTATATTTGACGAGGGCGGAACGGTGGCTCGCGGGCCGACCTGTATCGCACCACAGCCGGCAATCAAAGCTAAGTAAAGGGG
>DASQUN010000763.1:0-4302 GCA_035641275.1 Candidatus Udaeobacter sp.
CCCCTCTCGATACCGAGATCGATTTCCGGCCCGCCCGGATAGCCCAGCACCGAGTTGATCTTCAGCGGAGGAAAAGTCTCCTCGAGCAGGCGAGAAAATATAAAATCCGTGCCGCCCGTGCCGGTGCCGCCGCATTTGGCCGGCTCCTTGGCGTTGCGCATATCTTCGATGGTTTTGAAGGGCGCATCGGCGCGCATCATCAGTTGACTATCACCCTTTACGGGAGAGCCGATGAAGAGGAATTTTCCCCAGTCGAATTTGACCTCCGCGCGCCCGATGAGCTGATCCAGATACAGAGTCGGGATGATCGACCCAATCACCGTCAGCCCGTCGGGCTTGGCCACATTGTAAAGGTAGTTGGCCGCGATCTGGTGGCCCGCGCCCGGCATGTTCTGAACGAAAACCTGGGGGTTTCCGGGGATGTGGTTGACTATGTGGGCGGCAATAATACGCGCCCACTGATCGTAGAGAGCGCCGGCAGTCGTGCCGGCGATGACCCTGAGCGTCTTTCCCTTGTAGAATGGCTCATCCTGCCCTTTGCTCGGCGAACCGAATAGAAGGACACAGATCACGGTGAACAATAGAGACCGGCCGACGCGCGCAAAGTCCTTCATACGAACTCCTTTCTGAAATTTTTTACCCGCGCGGTACCCTATGGCAGTGCAGTACCGAAGTCAACGACCAAGCGGCTTAAAACCATATCGCTGGCGGTACTCTTCGAGTCGTTCCAAATAGTATTTGCGGTCTATCTCGCTGCGAGCTTCGGGGGATAGTCTTCGCCGTCGTGATTCCGGGAAATGTCTAGACCGGATGACAAATGTCAAAGGTAGGACGCGACCCCGACGCGACCGCGACCTAGACGTGCGACCCGCCCCTATTTTGCGGTGCTTCTTTCGAAACGGAAGTTCGTCGAATCTGCTGTAATCAAACCGCAGCCATCTCTAATTTCTTGCAAGCCTCGTATTGGATTGCAGTTTGATAAATCCTTCTCTAAGGTATATAGCAAGATTAACCTATTTAAAAAGAAGTAGGTATGAAAACAGTGAGGTAGGTATGAAACCCAGTCAAACAAACCGATCTATCAAGGTCGCTGACGAGGTGTGGATTGCGACAGCGCTCCTTCATCATGAGAACCCCAAGCGGGCAGATTTTGCTGTTTCAGAAATCGTCGAGAGGGCACGCCGGGAAAATATATCGGGCGAGCTTAGGGCAGGCGTTCAGGTGCACGCCTACCTTCATTGCGTTGCGAACCGTCCGCCGAACCCTGGCCGGTATCGAATGCTTTATGAAACTGGGAGAAACACGCGCCGGCTTTTTCGGGAGGGTGATGATTTCCATCCAGAGCGACGTAGCGGCAAGATAACGCCTCAAAGAGAAGATATGCCCTCTCAATATCAGAGACTGTTGGACTGGTACTCCGAGAAATTTGCTGGCAAGCGGAAGGGCGTTAAAGAAACCGATCCCATCCTTGCGCTCCGAGGCCTTGGTAAGGAGATCTGGGCTGGGGAGGATCCCGATGAGTATGTGAGCCGGATTCGCGGAGGATGGGAGTGAGCCGAATTTTTTGGGACACGAATCTGTTCATTTATTTGATCGAGGAGTTTGGCGATCTGTCGGAGCGTGTCATTAGTCTACGCAAGCGCATGGTCGAGCGGCAGGACGAGCTCTACACCTCTGCGTTGACGCTGGGAGAGATTCTGATCAAACCGCTCGAGGTGGGTGACGAGGTCCTGGCGCGCCGCTATGAATCCGCATTGCTACAAGGCGCGGTTATTATTCCTTTTGATGTAGAACCGGCCAGGCTCTATGCGAGCATTCGTAAGGATCGTACCATCCGGCCCCCCGACGCGATTCAACTTGCTTGTGCGGCGCATGCGCGTATCGATCTGTTTATTACCAACGATGAGCGGCTGAGTATGAAACCGATTCCGCGTATCCAATTCATCAGCTCATTACAGCGCGCATTCTTGTGAAGTGACTGCAGCGAATTCGTCCGTTAATCAAAAAAAGGAGGTTCCCTCCGCTCTGTCAGTTTTCGGGGCAATAAAAATCGCCGGGGGCGGGAGATCGCTGCCCGTAAAGGACAGCTCCCAAAGCCTTGAACCGGACGGTTCAGCCGGAGGCTGTGACTGGTGCGGACCTACGGTCCGACACCAACTGATTGAAAACAGGGGCGCGTCAATCAGGGATCATAAATTCCGCGAGGGTTGAAACAGGGAATAAGAAAAAATTCTCACAGGAACGTCTGTGCCTCTTGACCTGCCTGCTAATGGGCGACCCCGGGCCAGCGGCTTTCGCTACGACGTATCGACGAGCCGCTTGCGACCCATCTCAAAGGTGCCTTCAGCGCCGGAATCCTGCCTCCGGGAGTGTAGCTCCCCGGTTAAACCTCTGCAGGATGAGCTTTAGACTGCCCTACCCAGCAACCCTTTGCGCCTCGTATCAACTAATCCTTGCACTCCGTCATCCGAGCGTGGTCCCCGGGCGCAAACCCATTGCTCGCTAAAATCCGACTTCTTAGGTTTAGCGATCAAATGGTTGACAGCAGCGTTCGCGCGCGGCTACTTTGCCGGGATGGCCCCGAATTTGCGCGATTTCGGGCGCCACGTGATTCGCCGTTCCCACCATGACCGAATTCCTAAGAGGCAAACTTGCCGACATCTATTACGGCTGGCGCATGGTGGCGATCGGCTGCGCCGTGCGCCTTTTGGGCGGCGGCTTTCATCTCTACGGATTCACCGTTTTCTTTCTGCCGATCGCGCACGAGCTCGGCTTGAGCCGCGCGGCGACTTCGCTCGTGTTTTCGTTGGCGCGCATCGAAGGCGCCATCGAAGGCCCGCTTGCGGGCTATCTGCTCGATCGCTTCGGACCGCGGCCATTAATGATCGCGGCAATACTCCTCTCCGGCATCGGCTACATGTGCCTTGGGGGCGTCCACAGCTACACGGCGTTTCTGGTGGTTTATCTCGGCGTCATCTCGCTTGCGTTCTCCGCGGGATTCATGCACTCGCCCATGGTGCTTGTCAATTCCTGGTTCATCCGCAGGCGCGCCATGGCGATGACATTGATCAGTTCTTCCGTCAGCATTGGCGGGGCATTGATCACACCGATCGTCGCGCTTTGTGTGCACACCTGGGGCTGGCGCTACGGTGCTTTTATCTCCGGATTAGGTTTGATCCTCATCGGCGTGCCGCTCGCATGGCCGGTGCGCCGCTCCCCGGAAAGCATGGGGCTGCGGCCTGACGGAGAGCCCCACGAAAATCCTTCTGCGCCCGGTAAAAGCCCAGCTCTGAGGCATGCAGAAACAGAGCTCAACCTGCCTCAGGCGATGAGAACATCGGCGTTTTGGTTGATCATCCTGGCCACCATGGCGCGCGTGGCGGCATTTAACACCATCACGGTGCACTTCATCCCGATCATGGTTTGGAAAGGTGTTTCGCAGGAACGCGCGGCGCTGCTGCTTTCTGCCATGGCCGTGGTCAGCCTGCTGACCCATTTGCTATTGGGCTGGCTCGCCGACCACGTGCACAAGCCGCGGCTTATGGCGGCAAGCATGCTCGTAGGCACGGTCGCCCTGCTGCTGCTTACCCGCGGAGAATCCGAGTGGGCGCTCTGGGTTTTTATTGTGTTGTTTACGTTTGTGGAGTCGATTTTCCCGGTGGGCTGGGCGACCGTCGGCGATTTTTTCGGTCGCAAACACTTTGGCACCATCCGAGGCACAATGAGCGCCTTCTATCTATGGGGGGCGGCCGCGGGTCCAGTCGTCGCCGGCGCAATCTACGATCGCTACCAGAGCTATGCGCCGATGATGCCGCCCTTGATCGCCTTGTTTCTTCTCGCGGCCGTGTTCTACGCCGCGCTCAAACAACCCGCTTCGCCGCAACATCTGAAAACGCAACAAGAGACATCACAATAAATCTTCCGCGTTACAACGGCCTTTCGACTGCTCGCAAGCGATCCCCAAGCTGGTCGCATACCGTACATATGAGTCACGAATTTAAAAAGCCAGGAAACTCAAAAAGTTTCACAAGAAATGCCGGCAGATTTTCGGAAAAAACTCCGGCGGCCTTTTCCAATCGTTCCAAATCTGTAACCGGGTCCCGTTGGTGCGAAAAATCTTCCGGGGGGCTGATTACCGCGCATCACGGTTAACGCGGCAACGCCGACTGTACGCCGCTTATGCGGCGGATCGCGATCACGGAAAGCACGCTGGCAGAACAACTCCGCCGATAAAGCAATACGAAAAGCCTAGACACTACAGGTCTCACATTGGTGTTGCCGCCGCGCATCGAGGCGCAGGTG
>DASQUN010000764.1:0-4685 GCA_035641275.1 Candidatus Udaeobacter sp.
GCCCTGCAACTTGACGGGTCCTTATATCTGCTGTCCTTCCATTTTTCTAGGGGACGTCTACTTCTTTTTTTGTTAATTTGGATGTTAAGCTATAACTTAAGAGCGACGATCACAAGGTTCAAAAAACTAAGAATACCGACATTCAGATATCACCGCAGAGGCACGGAGGGCGCGGAGTAAAGAGTTCTTGACAAGAAATATTCCGACCCTGCGTACTCCGCGTCTCGGTGGTGAATACGATACTACACGAGGCACACTTCCCCTTCCTTCATCCTCCCCCGCGCGGCGCGGGGGAGGAAAGAGGTGGGGGATCCGACTTCTCATGAATTCCACTCTCACCATGAAAGTCAGGAAGAGCACGAAGGATTCGGATGGCTTACCGCGGAGACGCTGAGGCGCACAGAGGAGAGTTTAAAATGAAAAATCTCTGTGTGCTCTGTGACTCTGCGGTGGGTTCCGCTTCTCCAACCTTCGGTTGCGGCTCTGCGCGGTAGGTCTCTGTGGTCAAGATCTGAAATTATCGGGCGGGTCAGGCCGCGTCAATTTCCGCGACGCTTACGGGATTTTTTTGCCGAGCTTTCATGGAGCGCAGTACACTAAGAAAGTCGTTGCCAGCAGAAGAAAGAGCCTTGTTTTTGCCATATACGATATAGCTGTTTCCCACGAGCTTTGGTAAATCCGGAAACTTCAGAATTTTGAGATCTTTCCTTTTAACCTCTTCCTCAATGAGATTGTAAAATAGGATTCCTACGCCCATTTTTTTTCGGACAGCCGCTTTCGCCGCCTCGGGTGATACACACCGCAAAGCGACGTTAGGTGTCACACCACGGCACCTGAGATGTTTCAGTATTGTCTCGGACGTATCCTTTCCGTCTATGACGATTAGAGGGGTTTGTGAAAGGTCCGCCAAAGCCAATCTTTTCTTTTTGGCCAGAGGGTGCGTCGGATGAGCGAAGAACATGAGATTGTCTACAGCAAAGTATTCCATGCTAAAATCGGCAGATTCGGATGGGCTCTGGATAATGGCAATTTCCACCTGAGAGTCCCGCAGCAATTTTTCGATACTCGTCTTGTCTGACGTCACAAATGTCACTTTGACGTCAGGATGGGTTTTTTGGAAAGCCGCTATGGCTGATGGTAAATATTTTGCTGAAGGACTATAGGTTCCACCAATCGTCAAAGTTCTAACCGCTATTTCCGAATCTCGATTTAACGTGATCTTCAGGGTGCCAAGCTGATTTAAAACCTCACTAGCAGCGGTCAGTAGAGTCTCTCCGGCGCCGGTTAGCTCGATGCCCTCCCTTTTCTTTTTGTAAAGTTTAGTACCGAAGTCATTCTCCAGTGATTTAAGACGCTGGCAAACCGAAGACGCACTTACGTGTATTTCTCTGGCTGTTTTTCCAAGATTCCGGTGCTTGGCAACTCTGACAAAAAGCTCAATACGATCGAGCAGCATGGGTAGATGTCACATCTAGCTACCTTAAAGTTGTTGACTCCTCAAGGATGCACGTTTCTGAAAAGAAGGCGAAATAGATCCAGTCGGCAATCTACAACGGCACCGGAAATAGCTACCGTACTCAAACGGAGAGTAAAAGTTCGGCGGCTGAGTATTTAGGGCTATTTGTTGCCGCGTCGCTTAGAAAGCAAGTGCAGCCGGCCGTGAGGGAAGTACATGCCGGTTAAGCAGCGCGGCACTGCGGTCGATTACAGCGGCGACTCACCTGTCCCCTCATCGTCATCACCTCATCGCTCAAGCCTGCCAGAGACGTGACGTATTGTTTGTCTGCTCCTGGAGAATTCAGGGATAGCCGCACAAATCGACGTTAGTTACATATCATATAATGAGGCGGATGCAAGCGACGACAGACGTCCATTTCAATCGCGGTCCAATCCTTTACTGTAGCGTAATATTAAGATATCAAGGCAGCGTCCGTGCAGAACAATAACCATCTCTCCTAATGTCCGATGCACAAATTTCAACAATTTCAGATACGCCTCTAGTAGACCCTGTAACTACAAAACTCATTCTACCCACTGTCTGCAATTCCAACTAGAACCGTTCACTCATGCCACGGAAGTTCTTCTACGGATACATCATCCTCGCGCTTTGCTTCGTGAATATGGTGGTGATGCGCGGCGTCAACGGGGCCTTCGGCGTTTATTATATTGCCCTGCTCGAGGAATTCGCCTGGTCGCGGAGCGACGGCGCCTCCATCGCGGCGATCAATTTCTTAGTCTACGCTTTGGCTTCACCCGCGGTGGGCTTGGCTTTCGACCGCCTCGGGCCGCGATTGCTCATGCCCTTAGGCGCGGCTTTGGTCGGCATCGGATTGGTGCTATCCTCTTTCGCCAACTCGCTGCTGGGTCTCTACTTTTCTTACGGCATCGTCACCGCCCTTGGACAGGGAGCGCTCAGCTTCGTCGGCCACAACGCCCTCATCTCATTTTGGTTCGTCCGCCGGCGCGCCACCGCCATTGGCATCGCCTCCATGGGACAAGGCGTAGGCGCCCTCATCATGGTGCCCGTGACGCAATTACTGATCGACGCCGTCGGTTGGCGCTGGACGTACGCCGTCACAGGCGGGTTGATGCTGCTTCTCCTGGTGCCGGCCAATGCGCTGTTTCAGCGGCGCAGCCCGCAGGACGTCGGTCAATTTCCCGATGGCGACACTGCGCCGACGTCAGAGATTCCCGGCCGCCGCGCGGCACAACAAAAAGCCCGGCGCGAATGGACGCTCGGAGAAGCGGCGCGCTCGTTTCCGTTCTGGTGCATTACCGTCGGTCATCTCGCTCTCGGCACGGCGCTGTTCATGATCAACACCCATGTGATCGCCCACTTCGTTGCCGTTGGCTACGAGAAGTTGGCGGCATCTTTTTACTTCGGCCTCATCGGCTTCATCCGCATCGGCGCGACCATAGTTTGGGGCTCGGTCTCGGACCGCCTGGGCCGCAGCGAAGCCTACGGCATCGCCACGCTGGTCACGGCTCTCGGCGTAGGCTGCATGATCGCGATGACCTTCGGCGCGCCGCTGTGGCTCGTTTATCTGACCATCGCGCTCTATGGTATTGGCCACAGCGCCGGCAACCCCACTTATGGCGCCGTCATCGGAGACATTTTTTCAGGTCAGAAAATCGGCCTGATTTTCGGGTTTTTAGAAATCAGCTTCGGACTGGGCAGTGCCTTCGGCTCATGGATCGGCGGTTATCTGTTCGACGCGACAGGATCTTACGCGTGGGCCCTCGCCGTATGCCTGGTGTGTTTCATGATCTCCGGCTTGGCCATTCATGCCTGCGTGCGCTGGCACTCGCATGAGATGGGCCGCGCAAGTTGACCGTCGTGGGACAGTTTCCACGTGTTCTATTCACCGCAGAGACACAGCTAGCGCGGCTAAGCCGCAAGGTAAATTCGAAGCACGAAATCCGAAGCTCGAAACAATCTCAAATGACCCAACGTTCCAAACAAAGTCGATTCGGACTTGGGTTTCTCGTTTAGTTTGAATTTTGGAATTGTTTCGGATTTCGACATTCGAATTTCGAAATTAGGAAATAATCCCGCGGCGCGGGGGAGAATGAAAGAGGGGCGTGGTCGTTCGTACTTTCGTGGTGAATTTAATAACGTGATAAAACACTGATTGTATTCGTTGCTAGTGAGGCTCAATGTGAAAAGGAGAATGTCATGAATTTTTGCCTGCACGGTTCCGCGCGTACCGTCGGAGAAGCCGTCGAGCGCGCCCAACGGGCGGAAGAGCTCGGCTTTGAAGCGATCTTTTTCGCCGACAGCCACATGAATAATGTCGATCCCTATCAAGTCATGGCCCTCTGCGCTGTCAATACGAAAACAATCCGTTTCGGGACCGCTGTAACCAACATGGTCTATCGCGACCCCACCATCACGGCCAACTCCTTTGCCACTTTGAATGAAATCTCCGGAGGCCGGGCCATCATCGGTTTGGGCACCGGCGACGGTCCGGTCTACAGTCTTGGGCGAACTGCAACGAAGCTCGTTGATTTCGAGCAAGGGCTTGGCATCATTCGCGCTCTCTTGCATGAACGCGGCGTCGAAGTTCCAAAAACCAAAGAGCGCACCTCCAGCGGGCGCGTCCAACTAAAAGTTGGAAAACGGCCCGTGCCCATCTACATTTCCGCGGAAGGACCGAAGACGCTCCGCGTCGCCGGCCGCCTCTGCGACGGGGTGATACTCGGCACCGGCTTCGATCTCGACGTGCTCGAATGGGCCCAGGCGCGAGTCGCTGAGGGCTCCAAACAAGCCGGGCGGAATCTCGCGGCGATCGACATCATGCCCGCCGGGATGATCTATGTTGACGACGACGGCGACCTCGCCCGTAAGCGCGTGCGCTCGCGCATGGCCAACCGGGCGCACCACAACTTCCGCTTTACTTATGAAACGGTGCCAAAGGAAGAATTGGCGGGAGTAAAAAATTTCATGGAGCATTTCGACATCTCCAAACCCATCGAAGAGCGTGTCGATCCGGAGTTGCTGACGGAGTACTTGATCCAGCGTTTTACCATCGCGGGAACGCCACAGGAGTGCGCCGCACGGGTCAAAAGCTTGGAAGCCACGGGAGTCAAGCGACTGCTGCTCACTCCACCGAACGCCCATTACAATGAAACCATGGAAGCCTGGGGCCGCCGAGTCATTCCGCTTTGCCGTTGAACATCACCTT
>DASQUN010000765.1:0-4816 GCA_035641275.1 Candidatus Udaeobacter sp.
GGCAACGGAGAATCCCAAAACAAGATTGTCGAACGCTTCCAAGCTTAGCCCTCTCTCAAAACCCCCACGGACCGACGGGCAACGAGAGCCCCAAGGCAAAGACAAAAATCAAGTAAAAACCAAGGGCCAGACCGAAACCGACGCCAATTGCGGTCCACCGAGAACGGTGCTCCAATGCGACTATGAGAAAAACAGTCAACAGCGCCAGGCTCAGACTGAACCCGATGCGAGGCAGAAGGAAAACGGCAAGCATCAGTGCCAGCCAGCCACTTAATACCCTTCCCATGGCCACGGCGGACTCCGATTTCCCACCCGATTCTGCCGCGGGACGGACCAGATGGCTCACCATCAGACAAACTGCAAGGATAAGGAGGCCGATTCCCAACCAGAGCGGCAGAAAACCAGGCCCAGGGCCATATTCGGAAACATAGGCCAGGCGAGAGGATTCGATTGTCACGTACAGCCCGAATGCCGCGACAGAAATTCCCGATACGAGATCGCTTCTGCGGAGATCCATCAGGCTGCCTGCGACTAGTGGCTAAGCGCCAAAAATCTTGTGCTCGACGCTTTGCCAGTCGTAAGAGACAAACTGATTGACGCTCGGGCTCCTCACCTCGGCGGGCTCTCCTTCGTCGAAAAGAGCGACCGAACCGTCTTTGAGTGCACCACCCACCAGCGCGGGTGAATGAGCCTCAACGACAACTGCGTCGGCGTCGGAGCGATTCCACGCCCAATGAATCTTATGTGCGGGGATTCTCTGGAAGTCACCCTTTTTACATTGAAAGGCTTTGTCCTCGACAAAGAACCAGATCTCACCCTCGAGAACATAGTTGATCTGCTCAGCCAGGTGCGCATGCGGAGTGGTGTGATAATCGGGTGCCCGAACGGCATGCATCAGGCTGCATTCGTTACCATAGGCCCGCTTCACAGCCATCCATCCCTTCCCCTCTGCCGCGCTACGAACCACCTTACGTTCCGGTACGTTCTCGGCTTTGACATGCAACGCCATAGTTCCTCCTCCTGGATCACTCAATATGGCTTTTCTCTCTAACATAAGTCCTGCCATATCGAAATCCCGAAAACATCTCTTTGGGAGTGGCGGGTAAGCTCCTCGGTGATGCTGCGAAACGTGCTTCACAGATTCTTCTCCGATGCACGCCGGAAAGCCTTAGAGCGTCGTTGCCATCCGCGTCCTCGACTACCTTGTTTCGCCAGAAGAAAAAATAGATAGGCAGGTGCCACGCTTATTTCCGAGGAATGGAAGTGTGGGACAATTTCTGCGGATTGACCGCGCGACTAAGCGTGGTCGGTGGCAGCGTATCCGTAGGGTGGACAATCAAGCCGTTGGGGTAATCTCAACAGGTAACGCGAAATGGACGTTTTCCTGTACCAAGCCGGCATGCGAAACTTCAGCACCTTGTTCTTCGAAATAGCGCGCAACCTGGTGCACAAGGCTATCGGGAGCCGACGCTCCCGATGTGATCCCTACGCGCTCGACACCTTCGAGCCAGGCCTGCTCGATGTCACGATGGTCGTTGATCAGATACGCCGGCACTCCAAGAGACCGGGCGACCTTGCAAAGCTGATTGGAGTTTTCGCTGTTGGCTGAGCCAATCACTAAAACCAGGTCCACTAACTTGGCCAGTTGCTTCACCGCATCCTGACGGTTCTGAGTAGCGTAGCAGATATCCTCTTTAGGCGGGGTCATGAGTCGCGGAAATCTTTGCTTTAAAACGTCAATGACTTCCCGCGTATCATCGACGCTCAACGTCGTCTGCGTCAAAACGACGACCTTCTCCGGGTCTGGAATGTTAACTGTGCGGGCCCCTTCCACGTCGGCAATGATACGAATCCGCTCCGGAGCCTCGCCGCTGGTGCCGACGACTTCGTCATGTTTCTCGTGGCCAACGAGAATTATGGAGTAACCCTGCGCGGCGAATTTACGCACTTCGCGATGAACCTTCTCCACCAGTGGACAGGTAGCATCGATAATAAGCTCCAGACGCTTTTCTTTCGCCTGCTGCCATACGATCGGAGAAACACCATGGGCGCTAAAGATGAGTTTTGCCCCCATAGGTACTTCGTCCAGCGACTGAACGAACCGGACGCCGCGGCCGGTGAACTCTTCAACCACGTGCCGATTGTGGACGATTTCGTGAAACACGTACAAAGGCGGGCCATGCCGTTCCAATGCGCGCTCCACCGTTTCAACCGCCATTTCGACACCGGCACAGAAGCCGCGGGGCGCTGCCAATATGACTTTTTCGACTACCATATCTCTATTTTAAGTCTGGAGGAATCGTCGGACCCTGTCAACCTCGAGTCGAAAGTCCGGTGAGCGCGCCTCGTTTCAGCGGAATTTTACCTACCCGTCATTGCCGTCAAGCAGTTCCAGGATGCGCTTCGCGGCTACTCTCCCGCCATCCAACGAAACCGAACGCCAATTCGGCTCTTTCACCAAGAGCCTATTTAAACCAGCATCTATCTTTCCCGACAACAAATCCTGTTGCGAGATGAATTCCGCGGTAGCCAAATCGTTCAGCGCCTGGAGTAGAAACGGATATTCCGGAAAATCACCGAGGTCGGTATGAAGCATGAGTAGCCGATGAGCGATGACATCGGCAACAATCCCATACCCCGGTTTCGTCACGATAAGATCCACGCCGCGCAACAAATCTTCGAATCGCGGCTGAGCATCGGGCAGGATAAAAACGTTGCCGTCTCTGCTCTCCGCTGCCCCGGTAGTGACGAAGAAGAATTCCCGAAATTCTTTCAGCTTGTGCCAAGGGAAGCGCTGGAGTCCCAAGCCCCCAAAGGTCAGGAGGACGATGGTCGCGGACTTGGGCAAGTGAAACTTCTCCCTTGCTTCTTCTTTCGTAAGCGCGGACACCCGGGCAATCCACGGAACCGGCTCCTGTCTAGGAAAGATATCCATCGCGCACGAATAGGGGAGAGTTAGCGCGAGCGTCGCCTTGCCGTAGAAACTTTCCATTTCATCAACCAGTGGAGAAAAAGCCGGATACTCCCTGATGTATCCACGATAGATCCAACTCCAGGTAAAGTTGGCGATCGCGACCGAAGGGATGCCTGCCTGCGCAGCGATTTCGAAGCAGAGAGGCGGAATATCACCGGCGATGAGCCGAATATTGTGGTCTTGGATGAATGCCACTTCCCCCCTCTTGAGCCGAGGAAAATCAGCGTGCAGAACCTCACATGCCCGCAGCGTCGCGCCGAGATCCGGCTGCAGACTATCCCTTTGAATGACACCCACATCGATGGAATGGTGTGAGTGCGTCACTCGGGAGAACGGATCGGAAAATAGCCAATCTGGAGCCGTGGTTCGGACGTGAATCTTCAGATCGGAGCGTGCTTCAAGCAGTCGGCGGATCACTTGGTTGGAACGGACCGCATGGCCGTATCCGTGACCCGTGATATAGTAAAGAATTGCACTCAATCTGGCTTTGGATATATGTAATTGAGAACGCCAACCTAGGGAGTCAGCCCGATAATGTCAAGACTCGCTGTTTTCAAAGAGCCCATCGATGTTCGCGAAGTCAACTGAACGGTAGCCTCGCAAACAGGAGGAGTTGAGTATGACCGGTACGATAAAGAAAATCATTCGACAAAAAGGTTACGGCTTTATTATACCCGATGACGGAAGTGATGAGGTGTTCTTTCACCGTGGAAGTCTCGCTCCGCGAACCCAGATCGAAGATTTCAATGAAGGTGATTCGGTACAATTCCAAACGAGACGAGGCGAGAAGGGTCCGGTTGCCTTCGACCTCAAGGTCCGCTGAGTAGAGCTATAACTCAGACTCAAGGAGGCAATCGATGGCTGACTTTCAATCCCTATCGACTAACCGCTTGTTATTTGATCTCGCGTCTCGGTTGGGTTCGCTAGAGGGATATCTCTATGCCGAAGAAAAGGTCGACAATAAGTATCTTCCCAACTGGTTGCAGAACATCGACCGGGAGTTCAACTGTCTCTCTATCGAAGTCCGAAACGAAGTTCAGTCCGACTACGGGGAGCTGCTACATAAGGTTCACGCTCTCCTTCAGAAGGCCTATGGTGAAAAGGATTCGAATACAGCGAAAGTTGCCGCCATGCTTTCCAGCATAGCGAAATAGGGGAGGTTGCTGCGCATGAAGAAGACCCGCCTTGCGAGCTTGAAAAAAGACTTCGTCACGGCCCTGCGAATTATCAGTCACGAGGGACTAAGCGACGCTTTCGCCCATTTGAGCGCGCGGATTGATGGTGGCAAGAAGATGCTTTTCATGCCGCGGAAGAGCCCGGCGCTGGTGAAGGCTAACGAGCTTTTCGTTGTGGACTTTGAACAATTGGTTCCTCAGTCGACGGTCCATCAGGCGGTCTATAGGCTTAGGGAAGATGTCGGCGCCGTAATCCACTTCCACTCCTCAGCCGTGATTCTTTTAAGTGTCGTGGGACAGACCGTTCAGCCGATGCACAACTACAGCTCCATTTTCTACGAGGGCGTGCCGGTTTTTGAGAGCACTGGACAGGTCGAATCGCCGGACCGCGCGGCCGAGATCGCGCGCCTCCTCGGACCGTCGAAGGCAATCATTCTCCGTGGCCACGGCGCTGTGGTGGTTGGAAAATCGGTTCGTGAAGCCTGTATTCTCGCCCTCTACCTCGAAGAGTCGGCTCGCCTACAGGTCGAAGCGATCAAATTGGGCGAGCCGAAATTTGTGACTCCAGAGGAAGCTGAACGAATTGCCAAACGAACCTTCAAACCGGCCTCCACCGAGCGCGCATGGGCCCATTTCGTCAACAAAGCCCAGGTATGACCTTTCATTG
>DASQUN010000766.1:0-3333 GCA_035641275.1 Candidatus Udaeobacter sp.
TTGACCGTCGGCATTTGGAATTCACACAACGTCTTCAATCAGATGATGGGTGATCCGAGTATCCGCTTCGATGGCCGGAAGTTCGGCTGGATCGGATCGCCCAGTAAGGATTCTGTCGCCTGCGCGATCATGGGATTTAGCGGCCCGAAAACGTGGGACGATATCGTTAAGTCCAAACAACCTATTCGCATGGGCGCCACCCGGGCCGGCAACACGGTGCATTTGCCGGCAATGCTAAATCGCTGGGCGGGCGGTAAATTCGATATCATTCCAGGTTACACCGGTACTTCGAAGATCCGTCTGGCCATGCGCTCCCGGGAAGTGGACGGCGCGTGCTGGACTTGGGATTCGATGAGGTCCACGGCCAGGTCGATGCTCGATGCCAAGGGCGACGACAAAATGATTCCGTTTGTTATCGCGCACCGGTGGGAAGACCCGGAAGTCAAGGATGTTCCGTTATTTCGTGACGTGATCAAGGACAAGGATAGCCTGCATGCCTTTAACGTCTGGAACTCGGCCAATGATATCTCGCGGCCGTTCTCTCTCCCACCCGGTTCGCCCAAGGAAGCGCTGAGCATACTGCGCAAAGGCTTCAAGGCCACGATAGAAGACAAAGATTACAGAGCGGATGCCGAGAAATCCAAGCTGACCGTTGACTATATCTCCGGGGAGCAAGTGGAGCAGAACGTCAAACAGATTTATTCGGCTCCTGCTGAAGTCAAAAAACGGCTCGACTTCTTGTTCAAGAAGCGCAAAACCTCGTAGGAGGGCTCTATGCTGGAGTATCTGCATGCGTTTAACGCGGGCCTGTACAGCGTCTTGCCCTTTTCTCCCCAAGGAACAGAGTCTTTTATCTTCATGATGGTTGGGATGGCTGTCGGGTTTGCCGTCGGCATTCTCCCCGGTCTTGGCGGCGCCACTACGCTCGCCCTCATGTTGCCGTTCATCTACAACATGGACCCGACGACGGCGTTTGCCTTCCTCTTGGGCTCTAATGCCGTAACCGCCACGACCGGGGACATCACCTCCGTTCTCTTCGGAGTGCCGGGAGAGGGCATTACCGCCGCGACCATTGTCGACGGCCACCCGATGGCAAAGAGCGGCGAGGCGGGTCGCGCGCTGGGTGCGGCGTTGATGAGCTCGCTCGTCGGCGCAGTGTTTGGGGCGTTTATCCTCGCGCTGGCGATTCCCGTCGTGAGCCCTCTCGTCCTCTCCATCGGCTCGGCGGAATTTTTCATGCTTGCATTGCTCGGAATTACGTTTGTCGCTTCACTCAGCGGAGACAACGTTCCAAAGGGGCTGCTAGCCGGAGGCCTTGGACTTGTGCTCGCGATGGTAGGGCTAGACCCGATCGAAAGCGTGCCGCGTTTCACTCTTGAGGGGGTCGTTGGAGAAGACAACGCGCTTTTTTTATGGGATGGTGTCGCGCTCGTCGCCGTAACCGTGGGCCTTTTCGCCATACCGGAGATCATTGATCTCGCGGTCAAAGGATCGAGCATTGCCGGAGGTGCTCAACCGAGCAAGCTCGGCGGTGTCATGGAGGGGGTCAAAGACACCTTCCGCCACTGGAAACTGGTGCTCCGCTGCAGCGGCATCGGCGCATATATAGGACTCATCCCGGGAATGGGCGGCGGCCCGGCCCAGTGGCTCGCCTACGCTCACGCGGTGCAAAGCTCGCCGAGCAAGGAACGCTTCGGCAAGGGGGCCGTGGAAGGGGTTTTAGGACCTGGCGCCGCGAACAACTCCAAGGAAGGTGGCGCGTTGATCCCCACTCTGGCGTTCGGCGTGCCGGGAAGCGTCTCCATGGCAATCCTACTCGGCGCTTTCATCATTCAAGGTATTGTGCCCGGTCCTGACCTTTTGAATCCGGCCAAGCACTTAACTCTCACCTTCTCCTTTGTCTGGATCATCGTGATCACGAACATCTTAACAGTGGCCATCTGTTTTCTCTTTTTGAATCAGCTTGCAAAGATCACGTTTGTGAAAGGAACTTATCTCATTCCGTTTCTCTTACTGCTGATTTACCTCGGCGGTTTCGCTGTAAAGAATAGCTTCGGCGACATGATGATGGTCTTAATCTTCGGCATGTTGGGCTGGCTGATGGTGAAGTTCGACTGGCAGCGGCCTCCACTCCTTCTCGGCTTAGTCTTGGGAGGAATCGCAGAGAACAATCTTTTCATCGCGAGCCGCATTTATGGGTACAGCTGGCTGCTGCACCCGGGGGTTCTTGTGATCGCGCTCATCACGCTTGTTGGGATGTTCTACCCTGTTCTGTCGGCTCGCTTCAAACGGCCGCGCGAATCGGAAGATCAGATACGCTCAATCCTCCCTTCAACATCCGTAAAGATTGTGCCCGTCCCGATGACAACCCGGATCGCGCGCGCTTTGTTCGCGCTCTTCATAGTAGGCATTTTCGCCTATGTCGCGTATGAGGCGAAGTTTGGCTTCGGTGACTGGGAGCCCCGCGCCGCGCTCTTTCCTTGGGCCATCGGGTTCCCCGCGTTGCTAGTGGCAATCTATATCTTTGTGCAGGAGTTGCTACGTTCCACCCGGAAAATAAAAGTAGAGGAATACAATTTGGAGGCGCAACGCGAGATCGATCCCATGATCGCTCGCCAAAGAACGCTATCCATCACCGGCTGGATTGCCGGGTTCTTTGCGGCTATCTGGCTGTTGGGATTTGTCGCTGCATCGGCTGTGGCAACGTTTCTCTACCTTAAATTTGGCGCGAGGGAGAGGTGGCTCACAGCTGTAGGATTCGCCTTAGTCGCATGGCTATTCTTCTACGGGCTGTTCGATTACGGACTACAGATGCCGTTTCCTACCGGCGCGCTTTTGGAGTGGGTGCCTTCGAGCGTCGCGGCGCTGCGTGGCAGCGGATAGAAAATTTGAAAAAAACTGCTGACCCATTGAGATGATCTGCAGGCTTGGGCAAGCGTAAGGTTCTCTGATGACATGAGGAAAGGGAATATGAAACTAACTTTACGAAACATAGTTGCACTCCTCGTTTTTCTTGGCCTCAGCACTTCCGGGAGGGCGGCCGCCGAAGACTTTTATAAAGGCAAAACGATACGATTTATCGTCGGTGTCGCCGCCGGTGGTGGCTACGACACCTACGCGCGCGCCGTTGCGCGCCATATTAGCCGGCATATCCCGGGCAACCCAGCAACGGTCGTCGAAAACATGACCGGCGCCGGCGGTCTGGTAGCGGCCAATTATCTTTATAAACAGGGCAAGCCCGACGGACTCACGATGGCCATGTTCAACAACTCTCTCGTCGTACAGAAAGGGCTCGGCGATCCTCGAATCGGCATCGACTTTCGCAAGCTTGGA
>DASQUN010000767.1:0-2512 GCA_035641275.1 Candidatus Udaeobacter sp.
GATTTTGTGAAAAGCGAGACGATCTCAGGATCGCGCCGGCATTCTAATTCCGACCGCGCCCCGTCATTGTGGCTTTGATCCCTTTAGTTTACTCTAAGATTGACGTTATCTTGGGTCCTGGAATTAAAGTTCGTTTAAGAAATGCAACCTATGGCAACGGCTGCACTCACGCCTAAATCCCCCTTGATCCCCCTTTTTGCAAAGGGGGAATTCTCTCCGGTATCGCTTTAAACCCCTCTTTAAGAAAGAGGGCAAGGGGAGATTTCTGGCCCCACCGAATCCAGGAATCGCAAAGACTTCTAAATGCGCGCCCTTCGGCCAAGCTCAGGACATGCTTCCGCGGGCATTACGACGGGACATCAAACGACCTTCGGCGACACCACAGGTGCAGCGGTGCGCGAACAACCAAAGACAGTCCACCCACTCCCGCCATCTTCGCTACCAAAATTTCTCCACGATCTGGATACAAAGCTCCAGCGCGGATTGCGCCTTGCCCCCGGACACATCGCCGCCTGATCCTTGCGCACGAGAGCGGGCGTTATGAATCTTCTGCAATTCCACGGCATCTGTCCTCGAGATCAGCTCCTTCAGCACCGCCTTTTCCAGGAGCGTCGGGAAACTCGGCGTCGACCAACCGGATATTTTCAAACGGCTCTTGAGCCAATCCTCCATAGCCTGATCGCAGAGCACCAACACGTCGCGAGCAGAGAGATTGTTCGTCGACCAGCCGCTCATCGCGCGGCTTAGCATGCGGATCGTCCGCCCTTCCGCTGAATGGTGCCCCTTGAATTTTTCCTTCTCCGCCAGATTGGCAAAGATCGCTCGTGGGTCGAAGCTCATCCTCTATTCCCGTCAACTCTGTCATCTCTATAACATGGATGACCGGCCGCCGTAACCGCTGGATCATTTTTCCGTTTCGCACAGTTCTTTCCATTTGACAGCAAGCGAGCCCAACCCATATGGTGTCCTCATAAAACGCCTTGGAGGTAGACGATGGAACCCCTTCCCCGCGGCGCAAATTTTCAACGAGCGAAGCTGCTCTGGGAAATCGGCCTGCACATCGCCGGCGATCCCAATACGCCCTATTACGGGCCACGCGATATGTGCATTTCCGTCGGCAGCGGATCGCATGAAAACTTTCAGCCTTGGCTGCGCATGTCCACCGGCTCCCCCATCATCGCTCACGCCGTGTGCCGTGGCGAGTTGGAAATGTCCATGGTCAATCCGTCGGGCTTTCTCACGCAGGCTTACCGCGGCACGGGATTATTCTCCGAGCCTTTGCCGGTTCGTGTGCTGGCAACGTATCCGTCATGGGACCGCTACGTCCACGTCATTCATCCCCGCACCGGGCTGAAATCGCTGGCCGAAATCAAAGAAAAGAAATATCCGCTGCGGCTTTCCATCCGTGAGGACAAGACGCACTCGACGCGCGTGTTGCTCAACCAGACGCTCGAGCTTTACGGCTTCACCCTCGCCGATCTGGAATCCTGGGGCGGAAGTCTCCAACTCAACGGCGGACCTGGAGACAAGCGCCGGTTAGACGCGCTCCACGCCGGAACCATTGACGCCATCATTGATGAGGGCTTGGTTCTGTGGTTCGAGGCGGCGCTCGCGGCCGATATGCAGCCCATCACCCTTGAGGACTGGGCGTTGAAGAAACTCGAGGCGCTCGGCTGGCGCCGAGTAGTGATTCCCAAGGGCCGCTACCCGCATCTCAAATCGGATCACGAATGTCTCGACTATAGCGGCTGGCCGCTTTACACCCGCGCCTCGCTACCGGACGAAGACGCCTACCGAGTCGTCGATGCGATCAACGCCCGCAAAGATGAAATTTACTGGGAAGATTCCTACACCGGCGTAGGCCAGCTGGGGCAAGACACCGAGGCGACGCCAAGGGACGTTCCGCTCCATCCCGGCGCCGAGAAGTGGTACCGCGAGCACGGCTTCAAGGTATAACTCCGTCGGCGGCTTGCCGCTGCGTCCGCCTAGTAGAAGGCAACAGTAATTTTGGAAATAATGCTGCTTCAGGACCCGCCCTCTGGTGCGATCCTTACGGCCAGTTAACACCGTCAAGGCATTGGGATTAATCCCACGTAAAAAGCCGTCGATAAAGGTAGAGACGAAGGTTTCAGCTTCCCGGCGGACTAATCACGCGGGGAATTTTCAGTTACGACCGTTATCGATCCCTTCAAGCTTTAGATGATTGATCTCAATCTGATAGCCAAGGCGTTCCAAATTAAAAATTTGGCAAGAAAGCAAGGCCAGGCCCCACGTTCCTTTCGCTGGCTTTTGTCGGACGAGGTTGGAGAAATTCATCGCCGGAGGAGATGGCGACCATGCCGGCAAAATCGATCTCCTGAACTCTCAAGAGCACCGGGAACTCGGCCCGGTTCTCCACTTCGATGACGTAGCCATGGAGAACGGGGGAGCGGTACACATCGAGAAGCTTCATGGAAAAAAAAACGTCCCGGTAAACTTCTTTTTTATCGGCTTTGATGATCTCGTACCCATC
>DASQUN010000768.1:0-2187 GCA_035641275.1 Candidatus Udaeobacter sp.
GATTGAGGGAGGAGAAACGGACCTTGCCTACGCGATCAAGGTAGCAGGCGAGCAAGCGTTCATGTTCTCCTCGGACTTCCCGCACGAGGTGAATACCCAAACTGTCCGGAAAGAGATTCGCGAACTCTGTGAGCGCGAGGAGATTAGCGAAGTGGCCAAGCAGGCAATCCTGCGCAGTAACGCCGCCCGGTTCTACAAATTACAGTCGGCGTCAAACTAGACGCCGCAAGAAGGACCTTGTTGGCTCAAACGTGGGATCGGATCATGTGTGGGTCAAGTCTGGAGTTGAGCAAATAGCCAAACTTCTCGTAAACGTCGCGACCGACCTCATCAGACACAATTATTCAACTCGATACTTGATCCCTATGGTCGGTTCTCTCTTAATCATACAACAATCGGAGGGCGAAACCGATGAAGCCGCTTAGCGCTGCGGTAATTTTTTTATGTGCCGTTGTATCCGTTGCTCTTAGCATTCATGCCCGAAATATTTCGACTCTCAGTCAGAACCAACTGAGTATCACATCCTCAGCATTATCGCCCGTCCGCCCGACGGCCTACGCGGCGCCCCCAGTAAAAGACGAACACTATTCGGAACTCGTCAATCGGGTACATCAGCAGGTAAACGAGTTTCGTCGCAACCACGGTTTGAAGCCCCTCACGATCGATCCGATCATCAGCGCCGAGGCGACAGAGCATAGTGCCGACATGGCGGGAAACGGAAAAGCCATAAGCCATCGCGGCTTCAATCAACGGCTGGAGGACATACGAAAAGAAATTCCTTACCGCGCTGCGGCAGAAAACGTAGCAGCTAGCGTCGGTTATGAAAACCCGGCGCGAAGGGCCGTGGAAGGTTGGAAGAACAGCCCCGAACATCGTAAGAACATGCTCGGCGACTTTAGCCTGACCGGGATTGGCATCGCGCAAAGCAAGGAAGGAACCTACTTTTTCACGCAAATTTTTCTCAAACCGCTGAAGTAACCACGCCCTGAGGCAAGCGCAAACGAGAGAAACACTTACATGCTCGGCGAGCATAACGGTAGCATGAGCACGATCCAAAAACCGAGATCCACCGTGATCCACGCATTTTCAACGCGCAGCGAGTTGTATGGGACGGCAGTTGGTAACGGTTTGTACTCTTCTCACCGGCCATAAAAATCAGTATTGTGTCCGCACAATAATCGAGTACGGCCGGCGTGGGGCAATGTTGATGCTGATGCCGAGAGACCTGTATTCTTCCGTCAAAAAAGATTGGAGATGAACATGGGAACCATGAACCGGGAGCAGCTGGATAAAATTATCAGTGATCATTTCATATACGAGGCCAGCGATGACATCGAGGGCGTGCTACGGACATTCACGGACGACGTGGAGCATGAGCTAGTCGGTGGACCGGAGGGCCCTCTTCGGGGAAAGGCTGCGCTGCGGCGCTTTTACGAGCGTCTGTTCCCGGACCTCCGGGGAGAACGCGTTGAGCCCGTGATGCGTCTCTATGGAGACGATTTCGTGATCGACGAAACCATTTGGATCGGCCACGTGGTCGATGGACGCCCGTTCAAGTTGGACGGCAGAAGTGGCAAGGCACGCCTCCGCCTCCTACACGTCTTCAAGCTTCGGGATGGGCTCATCACAAAGGAGAACGTTTGGTTCGACTTCGACGAGCTCAAGCGTCAGCTTGGCTGACCGGACCAGCGCCGCTTAGGATTTCACTCTTAGGGATCGAGAATCGCTACTGAGTACCTGGCCGCTTGATACGCCCACAGACTGAGTCGATTGCGTGAACGCGGCTCACTGAAGCTGAACTCGAGGCGCTGCGGAAGTCCGTGAACCGTGGTAACCCATATGGCTTCGAAGACAGGAAAAGTCTGCGATAGCGCAGTTTCACTCCTCCCCCGGCCTATCGGTCCGGCAATCGTTCGCCGCCGGCGATCTTTTGGAATAGGACGAGCACCTCGGGGTCGCGGGGGAACTTCTTGGATGACTTTTTGAAGCTCTTCCGGCATGAGGGGCGTGGGATCTTCGCCGACGAGCTTTCGGAAGGATGTTAAGAACCCAGGATCGTTAAGCGCTTTGCGCATGGCTGCCTGCAAAATCTCCACTCGATCCCGCGGCGTGTTTGGCGGCAAAACGATCGCCGAACCGCCAAGGCGAATGGCGCGTTGCAGCGCCAACACCTTCCGCTCTCTTTCC
>DASQUN010000769.1:0-4512 GCA_035641275.1 Candidatus Udaeobacter sp.
AGACGTCCTCAAGGTGGGTTTGTTCAATCGCGACGCGTTGAATATCGTCGCTGACAGCAAAGGCTTTCTAAAACAGGAGAACATTCGGGTCGAAATCCAGCCGGTCACCGACTCGCCGACGCTATTGCGCAATCTGATCAAAGGTAATTACGATCTCATCCTCAACAACGCCGATAACGTCATCGCCTGGGCCGAGGGCCAGGGCGAGGACCCGCAGAAAAACGACTTTGTAATTTTTCTGGGCGGCAGCCAGGGTGTCGACCAGAAGCTGGTCGTCGCGCCCGGGATTGACGATTTTAACGCTCTCAAGGGCAAAATTTTTGCTGTTGACGCGCCCACCACCGGCTACGCCATTGTCGGTGTCTACATCATGAAGAAGCATGGCCTCGAATGGAATCGCGACTACACATTCAAGTCTTTTGGCAACACGGCGGCACGAGCAAACGCGATGAGCCGCGGCGAGGCCTCCGGTGCGATGATGAGCTTGCCCGACGATGAAATCCAAAAACGTGGCTTCAAAGTGCTCGCCAAATCCGAAGACTACGTCAAACGCTATGCTCGCGGGCTCGCGGCCACGCGCAGAGATTGGGCCAATGCCAATGAAGACTTGGTCGTGCGCTTTACCCGGGCGATGATCCGCTCCACCGACTGGTTGCAGGATCCAAAGAACAGAGACGAAGCGATTCAGCTTCTACTGAGTGAAACCAAGAACAACAAAGCGCGCGCCGAAGCGATGTATGCGCAGGCGATCAGCCCGACTATGGGCCTCACGCCGCGCAGCCGGATCGATTTCGAAGGCATCCGAACCGTGCTCGAGTTACGCGAAATCGCCGGCTTGATGAAGCCGCCGGTTCCCAAACCGGAAAAATACGTGGACGAGCGTTTTTACAAAAAGGCGCTGGCAACTTTGGGCAAATAGAGGAATCGAACCTGCTTGGCGGCATGACAAATTGCCGGTGACTGTCCAACCCGGTTACGGGCGATCGGTTCCATGATTCTCTTGCGCAGATTCCTTGCGTCGCTCGCGCTGCTGTTAGCGTTGGGGCCAACTCAAAGCGCGGCCAATCCCTATCTTGCCAAGGCAGGTGAAGCACAGCTACCGATTCGCATCGCCAGCTGTGCCATCAGCGGCGGTTTCATGCACCTCTATACGGCGCTGGATAACCGTCTGTTCGAGAAATACGGTCTCAAGCCAGAGTTTCTGCTCGTGCGCGGGGCCGGAGTTTCGGTCGCGGCGCTGACTTCTAACGAGCTTCAATTCCTGTACTGCACCGCCGATGCGATTATTCCCAGCCTAGCCGCTGGAGCGGAAGCGAAGATGATCGCGTCGCCGCTGGTCGGCCTGCCTTGGGTAATTATTGCCCGCAAAGATATCAAGCGGGTCGAGGATTTGAAGGGTAAAGTCTTTATCGTCACTCGCCCCGGTGGGACGCCGGCTACGCTCATCCGCATTTTAATGAAAAAACTCCACTACACCTCTGAGGATTTGAAAATTCGCCACGTCGGCGGCGCCGGGCAAACGGATATTTATAACGCGCTACAGCAAGACATAGGACAGGCAACCATGGTCACGCCGCCCCTCGATGCGCGCGCAAAGCGCGATGGTTTCAACGTCATCTATCATCTCGACGATCTCAATTTGCCGGCTATCTACAGCAGCATGTTCGCCAATGATCGGACAATCAAGGAACGGCCCGCGGTAGTGCAAAAATTCGTCGCCGCCATGGCTGAGGCCATACATTTTGTCGAGAAAAATCCGGATAAAGCCAAAGCCTCTGTTGCCAAGGTTCTCGCCCTCAAGGATCAAGAATCCGCCCAGTCCGCCTACGATGCCTATGCCAAACAACTGATCAACCGCCGCATCACGATCCCGGTCGCGCGCGTGGCGGAGACGATCGAAAACGCGCGCCACGCCGGCGCCAATGTGCGGCGAAAGCCCGCCGAGATCTACGATAACAGCTTCGCCGAGAATTTAGAGAAGAGCGGTTTCATGAAGGAGCTCTGGGGCGAAGCGCCGGGCAAAAAGTGGTGACGCTGTCTAGGCGCGAGCATTCAAGCGATTCCGGCGAGCGATTGTAAATATCCCTGCGCTGCACCAATCTCCACTCTTCTCCTCTCCATAGTCACGTGGTGGTGACTGATCCTTGTAAATGGTATGAAAGAATGGATTTCTTCATCGATGCGCAAGGAGCCGCGATCTCATGTTTGAAAAACTAACCGGTCAAATCCACCAAATTCGCCAAACCGATTCTCTCCTCTGGCTCATCGCCCTCGGGCATACCTTCACGCACTGGTGTCCCGCGACTTTCTACCTCTTACTGCCATTTCTGGTGAAAGAAATGGGGCTCACGTATAGTCAAGCCGGGTTCTTAGTCACCATCAGGGCAGCTGCCAACCTGTTGGTCAACATTCCAGCGGGCATGCTGGTCGATATCATCGGCAAGAAGGCTCTGCTTATGGCCCTAGCGCTCCTCGCCACCGGTGTCCCCTATTTCCTTGTTGGCATCAGCCATAGCTTTTTCTGGGTGGCATTGTTCATGGCATTTGTCGGGGTGGGCAATTACTTGTGGCATCCCGCTGCGATTTCGACTTTATCGGAAAAATATCCCGACAAGCGCGGCTATGCCATCGCGATCCACGCGATCGGGCCCAACATCGGCGAAAGCCTAGCGCCATTGCTGGTCGGCGTCCTGCTCTTGTCGCTGTCGTGGCGCACTGTTCTGTTTGTCAATCTCATTCCCGGGCTCGTTATCGCCTTCGTTTTATGGAAATTTCTCTTCGGCAAACTCGATTCGCGCGCCGAAAGAAAGAAGGGCATATCGACCGGCGAATATTTGGCAGGGATGAAAAAAATGGCGCAAAATCCAAGCATCTTGCTGCTCGTTCTGGTCGCCGGCATGCGCTCGATGACACAGCAGGGACTGCACACGTTTCTGCCGATTTATCTTACCAATGATCTCGGTCTGTCGAGCGCCGTCGCCGGCCTGTATTTATCCGTCACTCAGACTGCCGGCATGATCGGCACGCCGATCGCGGGCAGCATGTCCGACCGCCGTGGTAGAAAACGCATCTTAACCGCGGGACTTTTTTCTACGAGCATAGCTCTTTTTGTTCTGGCATATTTTCAATTGACTTGGCTATTCATCACCGGGCTCGCGGTTCTCGGCTTCTTTCTTTATGCCGTGCGGCCGGTTATTTGGGCATGGGTGTTGGACCTCAGTCCCAAAGAGCTGGGTGGCAGTACGGTGAGTTTTTTCTCCGGGTCACAGTCGCTGTTGAGTTCGCTCTCGCCCGTCATTTGCGGTTTCATCGCCGATCGCTGGGGCATCCTCACAGCCTTCTATTTTCTTGCCGGTACGGTTCTATTAGCGAATTTTATCGTTCTCGCGGTGCGCGAAGAAGTGCGAGAATCTCCGCTCTTGGCCGAGGAGCTTGCGTAGTCGATTCTCGGGAGGATCATACTATGGCGCAGATCAAACATATTGCGATACGAACGAACGATGTTGAAAGGACCGCCGCGTTCTATCAGGAGGCGTTCGGTCTCAAGCGCGTGGGCACGGGTCAGAGCGGTATTTATCTCACCGACGGCCATTTGAATATTGCGATTCTAAATTTTCGCG
Source organism: Candidatus Udaeobacter sp. (assembly GCA_035641275.1). GTDB lineage: Bacteria > Desulfobacterota > Binatia > UBA9968 > UBA9968 > DASQUN01. The sequence goes on from DASQUN010000769.1 coordinate 3,621, forward strand.
CCGCCGTCGAAGGCGAGTCCATGAAGCTCGGCGTCGACCACCTCGGTTTCCAAGTCGAGGACGTTGATGCTGCCGTAGCGCGAATCAAAAAACTCGGTGGAAAATCGCTGAACGATCGACATTCGGTTACGCCAACCGATCCGGCACAGCCACAATCTTACTTCGAAGTTAAGTGCGTCGGTCCCGATCAGCAGGTCATCGACGTGTCCAGCGCCGGGTGGGTGGGCGCCCAATAGCATCCACGTTTCATTCGTTTCGCCGAACACTGTCACCGCGATTCCTGATAGCGTATGAAATGATCGTAGAGCTGGATCGGGTGATTGATCGGTGATGGCGGATTCACTTTTGCCGAGTGCACGATAAAGGTATGCAGCTCCTCGGCCGAGGTCCGGCATGAGTGCCTACCTCCGGAATGAATGACACGTTGCCGCCCGGGGCACCGATCCCATAAATCACGAGGTCACCGGCGCTCGGCATACTCATCAAGTCCTTGATCCCCTGAACCACGACACTGGCGTCCGCGCGATCGGCGAAGGGCCCTAGCCCGGCCCCGCTGAAGTCGTAACACTTGCCTTGGTAGAAGCAGATGGGCCCATGGCTGGACCGCGCCAACACAAAGCCGACTCCCGGACTTCGCGAGAGCTTCTCAGCCAGCCCGGGAAAGCGCCGCTCGAGAGCATCGGCATCGAGCGGTTCCTGGACGTCCAGAACGTACAAGAACGCATTCGGACCGGCGGAGATCACCCGGACGCCGCCTTGCTCGTGCGCTTCGGGATCGCTGTGCCGCAGAAAATCCTCGTCAATATAGTTTAGAAAATGCTGAAACAGCTCTGTCGCACCGCTTCGACGGGCACGAATCCCGTGCACTAGCCCCGATTGTAAGCCGTTTGTT
>DASQUN010000770.1:0-7448 GCA_035641275.1 Candidatus Udaeobacter sp.
TCGTTGACGGCAGCCGGCGAGATACGGGGCTTGATAGCTCGGGAGTTTAGCAAAGCTATTCTCGATTATCACGACCCTCGGTTTGCCGTCGAAGTATGCGCCAGAGCACGCAAGCGGATGAGTCCTGAGCAATGAGAAAAATGTCACAGTACCTGTTTTTAGTGGACAAAACCCGACAGCGGCTGGCATAGGCTCATTGCACGGCTAACAATCGCTTGTCGCGCTTACCAATGGCGTTTTTAGCCAGGGCGGCACATCAGCGCGCCATCTCGCGTTTCTCACACTCTTAAGGAGCGGCGTAACCTGTTCATGTTCACCAGAGGCATTGATAAGTTGCGAAGAACTATGAGGCGGGTAAAAAACGTGTTCGTCTCCCGCGCCATCGTACTGCTTTATCACCGCGTCGCCGAATTGCCGTCCGATCCGCAGTTGCTTTGCGTCAGCCGCCAAAATTTTGCCGAACATTTGGGAATTCTTCGGAGATGCGGGCGGACGATTCACACCAAAGCCCTCGGTGAAATGCTCGAGCTCGGAAGTCGTCGAGAGCATGTCATTGTCGTAACCTTCGACGACGGTTATGCGGACAATCTATACAATGCCAGACCCTTGTTGGAGCGTTATGACGTTCCTGCGACGGTGTTCGTCACCGCTGGTTACTTGGGTGCCACGAGGGAGTTCTGGTACGATGACCTGGAGCGGCTCTTACTGCAGACGCATGCGTTGCCTCAGTTGCTCGAACTCGAAATCAGAGGACATCGCCATCGTTGGAACCTGGGGCCTGCTGCCAACGCGGAAGACAGTGGCTATCGAATCAGCCGCGATTGGAATATTTCCAACGAAGCAGACCCTAGTGCGCGGCATGCTCTTTACCGTTCTCTCGCCGAGTTGCTTCAGCCACTGCCGGATGCGGAACGGCGCAAGGCTCTCGATCAGCTTGCGGACTGGGCTGGTATGGAACGGATTGGGCGATGTAGTCATCGCACGCTTTCAAAGGACGAACTGAGACGGCTCGCGGAGGGCGGACTGGTAGAAATCGGTTCTCATACTATGAGCCATCCGGTTTTATCCGCGATTCCGATTAGGGCACAGATCGATGAGATCTCGCGGAGCAAGGCTTGCTTAGAAGAACTCCTGGGCGAGTCGATTATGAGTTTTGCTTACCCGTTCGGCGGGCGTTCACATTATACGGAGCAGACGGTAGCCGCCGTCCGAGAAGCGCGGTTTGAGTACGGTTGTTCGAACTTTCCCGGCATCGTTCGGCCCGAGACGGATCGCTTTCAGCTGCCTCGTTTTCTCATTCGAGATTGGGACGGAGACGAGTTCGCCCGAAATCTCAGGAGTTGGATGGATGCCTAACGCCGTCGGGCTCGATGAGATTGGAGCGCATTGCGATTGAGTGACGTGTTAATGCTCCTTTACGGAAGCTATCCATGATTGATGGTATAAAGCGCACCAGTTGTAGAATAGATCGGGATCGGGACGAGGATTCTAACATAGCTCCTGCGGAACGGGATCCATCCCCTCAGTGCGGCTCGACAGACCGCATAGTCTTGGTAAATGCATCGGAGACCGTAAATATATCGGCAGTAAACGGGGGCGAGCGCACCGGTTTCAGCCTCCTGAGCGGGGCCACGGAGCACAATAAAAATTGGTTTATTTGGTTGTTACTCGTTCCTGTGCTGCTGCTTGCCTGGACCCAGTTGCACTGGGTTACGGCACTCGGGCCGGGCGTTCATGAGGATTCGTACAGGTACATGGAAACTGCGTGGGCTTTCCTGCACGGATATGGCTTCCTGAGCGATGACAAGCCGATGACGCACTTTGGTCCCGCCTATCCGGTGGTCCTTGCCGCGGCTTATCTAGTCGACGGCAATCTAGTGCACGCTGCCCGCTGGTTGCACATATGGCTCTACAGCATCAATATCGTTCTCATCGGGGTCGCCAGCTACGTGATCAGTGAACGGAGCGTCCTTGCGCTGGTGGTTGCGCCCCTGGCTGTGATGCTCTCAGGGGAGCTACTCGTGGTGTATTCGACGGCGGCTACGGAGTCCCCCTTTATTGCCTTCGCTCTAGCAACCTTTGTTCTTCTCTCGATGCATATTAAAGCGCCGCGATGGAGTTTGCTTGTCAGTGCAGCGGTCTGTCTCGGAGTGGCGATGGCACTACGATATGTCGGCGTCACTTTGCTGCCGACGGCGGTCGCATGCCTCTGGCTCATGGATCGACGGCCGCCTGCCCACCGTTTGCGCGAGTGCTTTTTCTTGTCTGTCGTGAGTTCACTGCCACTAGCAGCCTGGATCGTTAGGAACTTAATAGTAGCGGGCATGCCAACCGACCGGCCCCTCGCATTTCATCCGGTAGGCCTGGATCATCTGAAAGTGCTGGTCTCCAACCTCTGCAGCTTTTATTTGCCCATCGATGTTAGTCCATGGTTAAAGCTAGCCGTCCTAATTTCGATCGCCGCAGTGGTCAGCGTGCAGCTTTACCGCCAACAGTCTGGCATCGCGGCTAAAACTCTCCAGTCTTTAATTGTTGTATTTTGCGCAATTTATGTTTCCTTCCTTTTTGTGTCAATGTCGTTTTTTGACGCGTTTACCGAATTTGAGTATCGCATTCTCGCGCCAGTCGGTGTGTTCTCTATAGTGCTTACTATCTCTGTCTGCTTGAAGATTGCCACTACGGCCGATCAGACATGGGTTCGCTGGCTCTCAGGAGCTTTCGTGCTTTCTGTCCTAGTCGCAAACGCGCCGGAACAGTGGAGAGTCGTCACTGACCTGCACCGCAACGGCTATTATTATAGCGCGCGACAATGGAGAGAGTCGGAGACTTTGGCTTTTGTCAGGTCTATCCCGCAAAGCGTGACAGTATACTCAAACGATCCATGGGCCATCGGCTACTTGGTTGGGCGGAGGGCACGGATGATTCCACGAAAAATCTCTCCCATGGCCCTAACACCGGCTCAGGATTTCGCTCAATCGATTCGGGCGATGTGCGACGACGTCGCAGGGAACGGTGCCATAGTAGCTTTTCTGAAGCAGAACACCTGGTACTTGCCCACTGCGGAAGAGCTGCAAACCGCGTGTGGGTTTGCCGTCACTCGCCGCCTCGCTGACGGTTTAGTGTTCGCGAGCAAATAAAATCTTTACGCCACGCATTTGGCGATCGTCACGAATTCGAATGGACCGGTAAAAATAATGGAACCAGTGAGTTGGAAACTGATTGCCTCAGCTTTTATCGATCCTTGGAAAATTGTTGAAAAGGCGTTCCCAAGCCGTTTCATGAATATGCAAACGCCGCGGATCACGGCCAGGTCAATGCTTGTTTGTAAACGGAATCAGCAGTTTTAAACAATCGGCACATTGTTATGCATGTTCGGACGAAAAACCTAGAGTCGGTGGCCCTGCGTCGGCTCGGCGACGAGGAGACAAACAACGCGTTAATTGGCAAGCGAAATGGTTCGGGCGTTGGCAGGCCGTTATGTATTCTCCAGGTTGGCACATGCGATATTGGCGGCGGCGCCGAAAAAGTTGCCTGGGATCTGTTTCGATCTTATCGCGCCCGGGGCCATTCCTCATGGATCGCTGTCGGTAACAAACGCGGAGATGATCGGGCTGTGGTGCAGATACCCAAACGCAACGGCTCCTGGCGTCGTGTGTGGCTGAATCTGGAAAAGCGACTGGAACCGTTCGACGAAAATAACCGCCGCGTCATTTCCCTGACTCGAACCGCATTGCGGATGCTAGCCCAGCCGCGTCACGAGGTCGGATCTCGATTTGGGCTAGAAGATTTCGATTATCCGGGAACAAAGAAGTTACTTCAGTTAGTTCCAGACAGGCCGGATGTGATTCACTGCCACAACCTTCACGGCGGCTACTTTGATCTTCGCGTCATTCCCTGGCTGTCACGGCAAGTGCCGCTTGTCTTGACCCTTCATGATGCTTGGCTTCTAAGCGGTCACTGCGCTCACTCGTTCGACTGTGAGCGATGGAAGATAGGCTGCGGTCAGTGTCCGGACCTTAGCATCTATCCTGAGATCAGCCGCGATGCCACGTCATATAACTGGCGCCGCAAATGCCGTATTTTTTCCAAGAGTCGTGTTTACGTGTCTACTCCGTCCCAATGGCTGATGGAAAAAGTAGAGCAATCCATGCTGCGCCCAGGGATAAAGGAAGCGCGAGTCATTCCTAACGGCGTCGATCTGACGGTTTTCCATCCTACAGATAAAGCAGCGGTCAGAGCAGCTTTGGGTCTGCCTCAGGATGCGGGCATTCTACTGTTTGCAGCCCACCAGGCGCAACACAACATTTTCAAAGATTATTCGACCTTGGAAACGGCGATCGCGCGAGTTGACCGGACTCCGGAGCGCCGCTTAATTTTCATCTGCCTCGGCGACGAGGCCGCGGCGAAACGTCTGGGGGCTGCCGAGGTGCGGTATTTCCCGTACCAGAAGAATCCCGCAGTGGTCGCTCAATATTATCAGGCAGCCGATGTTTATGTGCACGCTTCGCGCGCCGATACATTTCCGTGTTCTGTACTGGAGGCGCTAGCGTGCGCAACGCCTGTAGTCGCTACGGCCGTAGGCGGGATTCTCGAGCAGATCAAAGGGTTGGAAGGTTTTGATTTCGGCGGCGTTGAGTTGAACCGCTATCCGACACAAGATGCTACCGGAATCCTCGTTCCACCCGGGGATTCCCGGGCTATGGCCCACAGTCTTCAATGGTTGTTGGGCAATCAGCCAGTGCTCGAGCAAATGTCGAGAAACGCATCAAAAGATGCCTGCGAAAGATTCAACATCGAGCACCAAGCGGAACGTTATCTGGAATGGTACGCGGAGCTGAAGGATGTGTTAGCGCACGCGTGACTCGCCTGTATTTTTTTACCGGCGTGATGCACAACCCGGCACTGACGAAACCAAAGTAAAGCCGGCGTCCGCGTGCTGAAGCTTCACGTCTGTTTTGTTTTCTGATCCATCGTACAAGTGCAATCCATTTAGCGTTGGAGCCGGGTAGCCTCGGCCTCGGAAAGGAACCATTGGCAGTGACCGGTCTCGGGACGGTCCGAATTCTGGAGTCGACAGCCCGAGTATCCAAAGTGAAATGAAAGCCTTGAATCTCGGTTGTGGCTCGCGATTTCATCCTAAATTTGTCAATATTGATGCAGTTTCTTCCAGCCCTCACGTCTTGGCATACGATCTACAGAAGGGTATTCCATTCCCGGATGCCGCCTTCGACGTAGTGTATCAGTCCCACTTGTTAGAACATTTCAAGAAGGAGAACGCGCTCGATTTTTTGAAGGAATGTTATCGTGTTCTGAAGATAAGTGGAGTTATACGGGTGGCGGTTCCAGACCTGGAGCAAATCGTACGTGCCTATTTGGATGAGTTAGAGAAAGTGTTGCAGCGACCGGAAGAATCCGAGCGAAACTATGACTGGATGTTGTTGGAACTCTACGACCAGGCGGTGCGGAGACGCCCAGGGGGGGCAATGCTCGAGTATCTAAAGCAGGACAGCATTCCTAACGAGGCATTCGTATGTCAACGCATTGGCGTCGAGGCGCGTCGTATCATTCAAGCTTCGAAAGAAAGGGCTTCCGCCAGCAAGAGTCACGATGAGCGACCGCGGGATTACGTTGCTCGATTGCGATCTATCCCTCGTTTTTTCCGTGCGAGACTGCTCAAAATGATATTGAGTGATGAAGATTACCGAGCCTTGGAAATTGGCAGGTTCCGATCGAAGGGTGAAGTCCACCAGTGGATGTATGACCGGTATTCTCTTGGTCGGATCCTGAAGCGGGCTGGCTTCCAAGATCCACAGGCCGTTCGCGCAGACGAAAGTCGAATACCGGGTTGGACGGCGTACCATCTGGATACCGAACCTGATGGGACGGTTTGCAAGCCTGATTCCTTGTTCATGGAGGCGGTCAAGCTTTGAAACTTGTTCACTTAAATATCTATGATGCTACCCGGGGCGGGCCATCAATCCTCCAAGAGCTGCCTTGGTACCGCAGTCGGACGAATCGCTGGCGGACCCTGTTCTTCAAAAACGGTCTTGAAAGGTCCGCTTCGTATGAATCACCGATCTCCCCAAGACGATGAGCAGGTGGCGGCGCTCGTCTGGAACGGCGTCGCTCTGATCGCAAAAGGACTCTCATGAAAAAGGCGCTGATCACCGGCATCACCGGTCAGGACGGCTCTTATCTAGCCGAGCTATTGCTCAGCAAAGGGTACGAAGTCCATGGTATCATCCGGCGGGCCTCAACATTTAATACCGAACGGATTGATCATCTCTACCAAGATCCTCATATCAACGGCGTGCGCCTATTTTTACATTACGGCGATATCGCCGATTCAACGAATCTTATCAAGCTACTTTACCGGATACAGCCGGATGAAATTTATCACCTGGCAGCCCAAAGCCATGTGCGTGTAAGTTTCGATATACCTGAGTATACCGGAGATGTCACCGGCCTAGGGACAATACGGATTCTGGAGGCGATTCGAGAGACGGGATTGAGGGCGAAGTTCTATCAGGCAAGCAGCTCGGAAATGTATGGTAAGGCGCAGGAGGTGCCGCAGCGCGAAACGACTCCGTTCTACCCTCGCAGTCCTTATGGAGCAGCAAAGGTCTATTCTTACTGGCTCACGGTTAACTATCGTGAAAGTTACGGAATATTTGCCTGCAATGGCATTCTCTTCAACCACGAATCTCCACGCCGGGGAGAAACGTTTGTCACGCGTAAAGTGACCCGTGCCGTCGGCCGCATCAAAGCCGGCCTGGAGGATAAAGTGCATTTGGGAAATCTCGAGGCCAAACGGGATTGGGGCTACGCAAAGGAGTACGTAGAAGCCATGTGGCTGATGCTTCAGCAAGAGGAGCCGGCCGATTACGTGGTTGCAACGGGGGAGACCCATTCGGTCCGGGAGCTCTTGGAGGAAGCGTTCGCCTACGCCGGCCTCGACTGGCGCAAACACCTGGCGATTGATGAACGGTATTACCGTCCTGCTGAAGTCGATTTGCTGATGGGCGACGCTAGCAAAGCTAGAAGCAAACTCGGTTGGGAAGCAAAGACAAAGTTTAAAGAGTTGGTGCGATTAATGGTCGATGCGGACATGGAGGCGGCCAACAAAGAAGCGCATCTGAATAGCTACCATCCTGCGGCGGCGCGCCGTGACTAGGAAGAGAGCGGATCGTCTGTGAAACTGTGCCGACGGAATTTTTTAGGACAATGTCTAGAGCAATGACAGAAAGAGGTTCATCCTCTTTTCCTCGCTTCAGTGAACCTACCATCGTCATCGAGACTCGTAAGAGTCTCCTTCATCTGGATCTAAAGGCGATATGGGAATACAGAGAATTGCTCTACTTCCTTGTCTGGCGAGACTTGAAAGTGCGTTATCGGCAGACCGTCATCGGCATCGGCTGGGTCGTGCTTCAGCCCCTGATGACAATGGC
>DASQUN010000771.1:0-11777 GCA_035641275.1 Candidatus Udaeobacter sp.
TCTTCAATGACCGTCGTTTGAGGCTCACGCTGGTCGTTGCGACGAGGCTGAGCGGGTTCGTACTGGATGGTAATCGATTGGATCTTGTCGGACTGATCCTGCCAGGAAACCCTGATAAGGCGGCCCTGCAGGCGATCGACATAGTTTCCCGCCAAACGCAGGACCTGTGACAAGCTCAAAAGATTCGGCGCTCCGGCAACCGATTTTCGCTTCTCCCGTCCTTGGATTTCTAATTTCCTTAGATCGTCCGGGCCGCAGTGCCGCTCGATATCCATGGAAGTCGAAGTACCTCTATTCCAGGCCTGGATAATGTAGCTGTCGCCATGGGTTTTCACTTCCAGAGCTTTGAGCTCCATGGATTCGAGGCTCTGGCCGATGCATCGCAGAGCGCTCGAGTAACCAAGGCTTGTCTGCAGGTTTTGTTTCAAGCTTAGAGCATGAGTGAGCATGAGATTTCTTTGGAGCAACGAATATGCCAAAGAAATTCACGGAACCTACAGGTATTTATGGCGGATCTTAGCGGTTGGCGTGCAAAATTGTGCGTTTGAGCTACAAACTCGTCGTTCGACAGCGAAGGTTCGGCAGGCTGGTCACAGCGACGGTCAACAAGCGAACCAGTCAATGATCGGGCTCGATCATCTTTGAGAATCATCCAGTCAGAGCCGCAGTCTGACGAGCCGGTCCGGCAGCCGGCAGAAGAAGCTTCAGTTTAGCGCGCTTCCTGGCCTGGCTTATTCACTGGCAGGCAACGATCAAGGGACGAGAAGCCCTCCGGATCGAAGACAATGGGCCTGTACCTTGAGGCGGCCTGCAAACGCAAGTTGTGAAGCGGGGAGCTTGGATATGACTGGAGCGCACAGCCGAGCACCGTAAACGTCATTGAAGCTGTTCGCCGCTGTGCCTTCGCTCCTCCAGGCTCATCCCTTGATCGACACGGTGTGGCTATTTCTCCTCGGAGCATGAATAAAGCATACTAGCGGATCTTCATTTCGTAACTTAGAACTCTTTCCCCAGGTGTCGCCTTCCAGATGACGTTTCGGGCGACCCCGTAGATTTCAGCCAGTGTATAGAGAGGAACAAAAGGCGCGTCGTCCATAAGTATTCGACCTGCCTGCTGCAGGAGTGTGATCCGCTTTTTCATATCGCCGGTGGTTTGCTCTTCGTCGATCAGTTTGTCGAACTCCGGATTTTTATAGTCGACTCTTTTCGTGACTCCGGAACGGAAATACTGCTCGTAGAGCGTGTCCGCATCGACCGCCGGGCGACCGACGTAATAGAAGGGAAGCTTGCCGCCGTTGACCCCTTCATTGCCCCAAAAAACGGCAAACTCTTGCGCTATGAGCTCCGTTCTCACGTCCGCCTTTCGCAACTGGTCCGCGATGACTTGGCACACTTCCCGAGCTTTGGGATAGCGATCAGGTGACAAGTAAAGCTTGACGTCCACGCCGTTGGGATAACCCGCTTTCGCCAAAAGTTCCTTCGCCTTTTTAGGATCCAGCGGATATCTTTTAATTTTTGGATCGGCGCCAATCACGTTCGACGCGACCGGCCCATCCATGACGTAGCCATTGCCTTCGTAGATATGCTTGATAATGACCGAAGGATCAATCGCGTAGTTAAAGGCTTGCCGCACAAGTTTGTTGTCGAAAGGCTTATGGGCCGGGTTCAGCGCAAGAAAATACATGCGCTGTCCTTGCGCCCTCTCGATTCGCGTGCGCGGATTTCCTTCTATGCGGGATACATCTTCGACGGGAACATTGTTAATAACGTCCCCCTGACCGGCCAAGAGCCCCGACACGCGCGCCGCATCTTCTCCTACCTTGCGCGTCACGATCTCTTTAATAGCCGCCTTGGGCCCCCAATAATCGTCGTTGCGAGTTAGAACGAGCTGCCCATCCCGCTGCCAGCTGACGAATTTGTACGGGCCCGTCCCCGTGGGATGCTGATCGACTTCGCTGCCGTACTTATCAGCCGCGGTCTTACTGAGAATGAAACGGTTGGTCAGACGGTCGAGCATGACCGCGGTCGGCGCCTTGGTGGTCATGACGAGAGTGTGATCGTCCGCCGCTTTCATTTCCGATATGTCGGTCAGCGCATAACGTTGCGGGCTTTTCTTGTCGTTCAAGATTCTCTGGAACGAATGGATCACGTCCTTGGCGGTAAACATGGAGTCATCGTGAAAGCGTGCGCCCTTTTTGAGATTAAAGACCCATTTCGTACCTTGAAAATCCCACGATTCCGCGAGCACGCCGACATAGTCCATCTTGACGTAGTCGACTTCAACCAGAGGCTCGGCGATGTGATTCCAAATGCCGTATTCAGGACTCGACGAGAAGGCGTACGGATGGAGTGAACTCAAACTGATGCTACTCAAGATCGTAAGCCGCTCTCTAGACGCGGCATGACTCGACCCATACCACGAAGCGCCGCTTACCAGTGCGCCAAGTCCTGCGAGCGCGCCGCTTTTCAAGAAATCTCTGCGATTGACGCCTTTGTTGCTTGAATGCATATAAACCTCCAGCTCAGAGTTTACGAATTTCTCGCATCAGCCCTTCATGTTCCTTTCGCCGAACTACTAATTTTCATGTCCCAGGCCAAGATTTTTTCATCGGGTCTTTTCTTCCAAAGCAAATTCTTGGTGGCGCCGTAAATGTCAGCCAGATTGTAGAGTGGCACGAATGGCACGTCCTCCATAATAATTTTTCCGGCCTGTTGTAATAGGGCGATCCGTTTCTTAGTGTCGGCAACCTTTTGTTGCTGCTCGATAAGCTTATCCAATTCAGGATTGCTGTAGTTACATCTCTTGGTTGTGCCGGTGCGAAAATACTGGTCGTAAAGCGTATCGGCATCGGTAAGCGACCCTCGGCCGATATAGTAAAATGGCAGCTTGCCGCCATTGACACCGTCTTTGCCCCAAAACAAAGCCCACTCCTGAGAGATGAGTTCGACTCGAAAACCGCCTTTCACCATCTGGGCGGCCACAACCTGACACACCTCCCGGTCTTTCGGGTAACGGCCGGCGGAATAATAGAGCTGCACATCGCAGCCGTTGGCAAAACCCGCCTGCGCGAGCAGCTCCTTCGCCTTTTTCGGATCATAAGGGTAGCGCTTGAGTTTAGGATCCGAGCCCAAAACATTCGCCCCCACGGGGCCGTTGATCGGATAACCAATGCCATCGAAGATATTTTTCACAATGGACGGCGCATCGACGCTGTAGTTCACAGCTTGCCGGACCAGTTTGTTGTCGAAAGGCTTGAACGCGACATTCATCGTTAGGAAAAACATTCGCAACCCTTCGATCTGGTCGATTCTCACCCGCGGATGGCGTTTTAGCCGAGCGACCTCGTGGATCGGCACGTTGTTGATAAAATCCGCCTGGCCGGACTCAAGCGCCGCTAGACGAGCGGCATCTTCCGTGACTTTTCGAAAGACTACTTCCTTGATGGCCGCTTTGCCGCGCCAGTAGTCGTCGTTGCGAGTAAAAACCATGTTGCCGCCGCGTTGATAACTGACTAACTTATACGGCCCGGTTCCGACCAGGTTTTGGTACCATGGGTCGCCGGCCTTCTCGGCCGCCTCCTTACTGACGATAAAGCGATTGTCGATTCGGTCCAGGAAAGTGGCCATGGGTATTTTGGTCACAAAGATCACCGTGTGGTCGTCGGGCGTCTGGATTTCCGCAACATCCTTAAAATTTGGCGCCTGTAAGCTTCCTCGCTTGGTATCCCGCATCTTTTCGATGGAGAAGACTACGTCTTTAGAAGTCAGCGGGGCGCCGCTTTGAAACTTGATGCCTTTTCTAAGTTTGAAAACCCAGCGCTTTTCGTCAAAATCCCAGGACTCGGCCAGAACGCCGACAAAGTCTTTTTTGTCAGTGTCGTATTCGACGAGAGGTTCAATCACATGCTGCCAGTTCCCGTAAATGGGGCTGGAACTGTGGTTGTATGGATGGTTGGAATCGGCCACGCTGGAGTGGTAAATCGTGACCCGGTCACGCGAGGCGGCAAAAGCATCTCGCGCGATATACGGACCGATCATCGCGCCCACTCCCGCGATTGCGCTCCGCTTTAAAAAATCCCGGCGGCTAACGCCGCACTTTTTCTTAGCCATGGAATCCTCCTTGGATAGCTAGACCCGACGGTCCTATCTCTGTCTCCGCAGTTTCGGATCGAAAATATCTCTCAATCCATCGCCCAGAAGATTAATGCCAAACACAGTAATAAAAATGGCTAGTCCCGGAAAGATGGTGAGCCACGGGGCGCGGTTCATATAACTCCTTCCCTCGCTCAGCATGGAGCCCCAGGTCGGAATGCTGGCGGGCACACCGAGGCCGAGAAAACTCAAGCTCGCCTCGGAGATAATGACGATCGCCATGGCGAAAGTAGCGACGACCGTGACACTCGCGAAGGTGTTCGGCACGACGTGGTTAATAAGAACGTAGAAGTCCTTGCCCCCCAGGGCTTTGGCAGCGGTGACAAAATCGCGCTCCTTGAGAGACAGGACCTCGCCGCGCACCACCCGACAGTACTGCACCCATCGGCTCATCATCAACGCCAATATGATATTGATGACTCCCTGTCCCAGAAAGGCCATCAGGGCAATGGCAAGGAGAAGAAACGGAAAGGCTAAAAATATCTCCGTAATTTTGCTGACCACCTCGTCCGTTCCATGGCCGAAGTATCCCGCTATCGCCCCCAGGAAACAGCCGACCAAACCGGCGAGAACAACCGTGGTTCCGCCGACCAGGAGGGAAATCCGCGATCCATAGATGATCCGGCTCAAAATATCGCGACCCAGATTATCGGTGCCAAGCCAATTGGCACGTGCACTGCCGCCCATCCAATGAGGAGGCTGCAGGCGCGTCTCCAGCCGCTGCTCCTGGGGATCGAAGGGCGCCAGGAACGGCGCCGCCATTCCGCAGACGACGAGCATAAATAAAATCCATCCGCCCAGCAGGACTTTGAAGTAACGCAAGCGCAACATTAAAGCCTTATCCTCGGGTCCACCAGGGTGTACAGAAAATCGACCAACAGATTGACGACAAAGTAGATGACCCCAAAAAATAAAATCAGCACCTGAGTCAGCCGGTAGTCACGCACGGCAATCGATTGGATCAGCAGGTCTCCGATCCCGGGGTAAGAAAAAACCGTCTCCGTAATCACCGAACCGTTGAGAAGCGCGCCCAATTGCAACCCGAGTATCGTGATCACTGTGATCAGAGCGTTACGCAGGATGTGGCGCCAGATGACGGCGCGCTCGGTGAGCCCTTTCGCCCGCGCCGTCATGACGTAGTCCTGTCGCATCACTTCAAGCACGCTGGAGCGGGTGATGCGGGTAACGATGGCCGCGAGCGCTGTACCCAAAGTAACCGCCGGCATCAAAATATGCTGGAGCGCGCTCCAGAACGCGGTCAGGTTGCCGGTAAGCAAACTGTCTAACAAATAAAGTCCGGTCACTGGCTGGACCTCGATGCCATATTCAATTCGACCGGCAACCGGGAGCAGGTTCCATTGCCCGCCGAGAAAATAGATCAGCATGATTCCCAGCCAAAAGTTTGGCAGAGAAACGCCGATCAGCGCCAATCCGGTTCCGGCGTGGTCGAACAAGGTATCGCGCTTAATCGCTGAATAAATCCCGATCGGAATGGAAATAAGAATCGCCACCAGCAAGGCCACCGTGGCAAGCTCGATGGTCGCGGGCAACCGTTCGTAAATGAGCGCTAAAACGGGCTCGCCGAATTTAAGCGACGTGCCGAAATCGCCGACCAGCGCGCGCGAAATAAATTGCCAGTACTGGACCAGCAGCGGCTGATCCAATCCCCATTCATGCCGCACGCGCGCGACGTCGTCCGGTGTGGCATCTTCTCCCAGGAGAAGACCAACCGGGTCGCCTGGCGCGAGATGCATTAGCAGGAACACCAAAAAGGAGATACCGAAAAGAACCGGCACTGCGCCGACGAGCCTGCGTCCGAAGGTTGTCATCGGTGGTCAAAAATAAAAGCTCCGAACCTGTGCGTCTGGAAGATAGAGAAAATGTTGAGCATGCTTGCCAAAACTATTGTCCCAACCCGGCCAAAGAGCTATCCAGTTGCTTCAGCGCCTGGTCGATCTGATCTTTGTTCACATTCAACGGCGGCGCCACCCGGAGCACGTTGCCGTAGGTCCCGCCTTTGCCGACCAACAGACCATTGGCCTTGGTGAGCTCCATCACCCGCTTGGCGGATTCCGCGTCGGGCTTCTTTTTTTCCCCAACGAGCTCCATCCCCTGCATCAGACCCATACCCCGCACGTCGCCGATGACCGGATACTTTTCTTTGAGAGCATTCAATCCGTCGCGCAGCCTGTTACCCATGACGCGGGCGTTCTCCACCAGGTTCTCCTCTTCGATCACCTCGAGGGTCGCGCGCGCCGCCGTGCAGGTGACCGGGTTGCCGCCGAAGGTGGAGATCGTGTTGCCTTGCATGCTGTCGGCAACTTCCGGGGTTGCGATGGTGGCACCGATGGGAACGCCGTTGGCCATCCCTTTGGCAAAGGTCATGATGTCCGGATCCACGCCCCAATGTTCTATCCCGAACATTTTCCCGCCCGTGCGGCCCCAGGCGGTCTGCACCTCATCGCAAATGAAAAGGCCGCCGTAGTTTCTCACGATACCGACGATCTCCTTAAAATATTCCTTCGGCGGCACGACAAACCCGCCGACGCCCTGAATGGGCTCGGCCAAAAAAGCGGCGATACGGCCCTGCGAAGTAGTGGTTTGAATCGCCTCCTCGATATCCTTCGCGCACTTGAGATCGCAGCTCGGATAGGTGAGTCCAAAGGGACACCGATAGCAGTAAGCGTTGGGAATATGGTGAATGCCGGGCACCACGTTGGGCGTCAGTCGCCAGCTGGACTGGGCCGATAGACTGAGACCGAGATACGACCGGCCGCTGTAACTGTGACGCAGGCTGATGACGTCTTGGCACTTCGTGTAGATCTGAGCGAGCAGCGCCGCGGTCTCATTGGCTTCCGTGCCGCTATTGGTGAAAAAAGATTTCTCCAGTCGGCCAGGCGTTATCTGGGCGAGCTTCTCCGCCAGTTGAACCTGCGGCTCATTGGCATACAGGGTCGACATGTGTTGCAGCTTGTCCGTCTGACTATGAATGGCCCGGGTGACTTTTTCATTGCAATGTCCGACACTGACGGTCAGGATCCCGCCGAAGAAATCCAAAAACTCTTTTCCCTCCGCGTCGTAAACGTAGTTTCCCTTCGCATGATCGACTACCAAAGGCTCGTCATAATAGGTGCCGACGCAAGAGAAAAGGTATTTCTTCTGTTTATCGATGATTTCCTGTTTTTTCATTAACTCGCGGGCTCCTTTCTAACTTTCGAAGCGAGCGTCCTCGATCAGTGCCGCCGCAGGAAATCCAAGATCGGCGGATGGCCCTTTTCCGGCATTTCCCGCAAATAACCATGCTTGCCGCCTTCGACAAGCACGAGCTCGGCGTTGGGGATTTTCTCAGCGAGGACCTTGGACGATTCCACATGGCTACCCGTCCCGCCTTCATGGGCGTCTTGGCTGCCGACGATGACGAGAGTGGGCGCTTTGATTTGATGAACAATACCGGTGGTTTCGTGGCACTGCCGCGCCACCACGTGGCGCAGGTAGCAGTTGAGCGGCGGCACTTCCTCGACGATCAGCTCCTGGAACTTCCTTACCACCTCCGGATGCTCCTTCATGAACTCATCTGTGAACATGAATCCAGGTCCCCAATGGTCGCGCTGATAGTTCTCATAGCCCTTTTCGATCATTTCAAGAGCAGCATCGTAAGGAACACCGCGCGGATAGTCTTCGAGCTTCTCGCTGTATTTTCCCGAGCCGCTCCCGGAAAGCACCAGGCTCCGAACTTTTTCCGGATAATCCAAGGCGATCCACTGGGCCACCCGCCCGCCCATCGAATGCCCCATGATATGCGCTTGTTTGATATCGAGTACGTCCATCAAGCCGGCACAATCCTTGGCAAAGAGCCGCGTAGAATAAGCCATATCCGGCTTGTCGCTGCGCCCTAACCCACGATGGTCGTAGATCAGAACCTGATGGGTCTTGGAAAATTCCGGCACTTGGAAAACGCGCCAGGGCGCGCAGCTGATGCCGGTGCCAGCGACCAGAACCAGCGGATCGCCCTGACCGTAGAGCTCGTAATAGAGATTGACGTCATTCACTTTCACCTTACCGCTCTTCACCGGCTTTACCCCTTCCATGAATTCCTCCACTGAAAACAGCTGGCGTGAACGACGGTGACGCTATCGAATCACAATTCACCTGTCAACTTGAGAAGTTGCGGCGGGAACGCCGCCATTACGACTTTCCGTCACTCGGGGCAAGAAAGAGTGGGAAGCAACGTTTCCGGAGCTGATCTCGCCTGGCTGAGATGAGGTTGCGCGTCTATGGGTAACGCTTCCCCGGACCGTAAATAACTCTTCCCGGCCGGGCACCGGTATGAGCGCCGCCATCGATCACGACAACGCCATTCACAAGTACGTAATCGATTCCCTTGGGATACTGTTTTGGATTATCGTAGGTCGCGGTATCCGCCACCTTGTCAGGATCGAACACGACAATATCAGCCCAATAGCCTTCTTTCAGGAGCCCACGATCCTTCAGGCCAAGAACCTGGGCCGGCAATGATGTCATCTTGCGGACAGCATCCTCGAGCTGAAGCACCTTTTCATCCCGCGTGTATTTACCTAGCACTCGTGGATTCGTACCGAAGCTTCGCGGGTGCGGCTTTCCGGGATAGTTTAAATTCAGAGCACTACCATCCGAACCAATGGAAACCCAAGGCATGCGCATCACGGTTTTGACGTCCTCCTCGGACATCGTATGGTGCACGCCGTGAATAAACATTCCTTCTTCGTAAATCATATCAAAGCACGTACTGACCGGATCCTGTGCGCGCATTCGAGCGATCTCCGCGATGGTTTTCCCTTCGAATTGCTTTAGATTTTCCGTGTCGATGCGAGCCGCAACGATGCCGTCCCAGCCGCCGTGCTCATTCACGTATTGGTCGAACTCGGGGTCCTTGAGCACTCGGTCGCGAAATGACGGACTGTTGAATTGCGAAACCGTCTCGTTGAGCGGCGCATCCTGTACCCACCGCGGGAATAGACGCCGCCAGGGATGCTGCATCGCGGTATAAGGATATTGGTTCGCCGTGACGTCCAGTCCCTCCCGCCGGGCCTCTTCAATTTGTTCGATCACCTGACGCACACGTCCCCAATTGCTCTTAGCTCGCATCTTTAGGTGATAGACATGGACGGGAATGGCGGATTCTCTCGCAATTCTAAGGGCCTTCGCCAATTCCTCCATAATGTCGAAACCCTCACTGCCCAAATGCACACCGTAGTAGCCGCCGTAGCGCCGCGCCACCTTGGCCATCTGAACGACTTCATCGGGATACTCGGGGCCTTTGGCGTGCCACGCGGCGGTAAGACCGAGCGCTCCTTCTTCCATCGCTTGCGCAACGAGCCCGTTCATTCTCTGTTGCTCCGCAGCGTTGGCCGGCCGCTCTTCGAATCCCACAACGACCCGCTTCACCTGCTGCGGCGAAACGCCGGAGGCAACATTGATGGAGATGCCGCCCGTCGCCAATTTTTCAAAGTAACCGGTGAACGTGGTCCAATCCGTCTCGATGCCGTTCCGACGCCGGTGTTCGGCGCGGTACTCCTCCAGGATGGCGCCCTCGAGCGGCGCGACTGTTTGGCTCTCCCCTATAATGTCCAACGTCACCCCTTGACGAACCTTGCTTTCGGCATTGCCGTCGGCGATGAGAGGCTGGTCGCTATGGGTATGCATGTCGATATAGCCCGGCGTGACGACCCGCCCACTTGCGGAAATCGCCCGCTCGCCCGAGTTCGGATTGATTTTGCCGATGCTTGCGATCTTGCCCTCTTTCAGCGCAATGTCGCCATAGAACCAGGGATTGCCTGTGCCATCGATGAGTCTCCCACCATGAATCACGATATCGAATTCAGCCATTTCAGTCTCCCGTGCATGAAGCCGCTTGAGCCCGTATATCACCGGTAAATTCCAGCCACAAGATTACTGCAGCCGGATGACTCCTGGAGAAGACATTAACGGCGAGGGTGTGATAAGAAATTTGAGGAGACCTTTAATGATCCGACCCGAATTCAAAGAACGCCTCATGGACCAGCGCGGCGCCGCCGTTATTCTCTGGAGCTGCTTTATGATTTCGATCGTTGTTTATATCGTCATCGCGCAGAATGTGCTCGCCAATCCGACGTTTGCGGGAGGGCTTTCTTTCGCGGAAAACGCGAGAATTGTGCTGTGGCTTCTCGTGCTCGTTGATTTGGGTTATTACGTCTACTGGAAAAAACATTATCTCACGACCCAGGCTATCTTGACGAATCCACAAAAGCCAAAACTCCTCAGAGCTTTGGAAGAACACAAGGGACCGGCCGAAGAACGTGCGGCGTCAGTCGTCTCCATCTACATCACGAGAAAAGTGGTCGTCTTCGCGATCATCGAAGCCATTGCTGTTTACGGGCTGGTCCTCGCGATCATTGGTCGCTATCTTTCGGATCAGTATTTTCTCTCGGCGCTGGGTTTGCTTCTTTTGACTCTCGAATTTCCTTCTGAAAAGGGGCTTGCAGGGCTCGTGGAGCGAGTCGAAGCGGCCAATTGAAGACGCAAACGCGAGCAGGCTGGGACGGCAACGGTCGCCCGCGGGAGCTTCGAATGATGGCAGTTGCGCTAAGTGTCAGGGAAAGAGCATCGCCGGCTATTCGCTCGCGCGCCATTTACCCCGCTTGGTCGGATGGCGCAGCGCCCCCTGTAGGCGCTTGAGAAAGATGCGGCGCGGCATCTCTTTGGCGCCTAGACTCACCATGTGATCCGTTGGCATTTGTGCGTCAATGAAGTGAAAACCCCAGCCCTGCAACTTTTCCACGAGAGTCGCGAGGGCAACTTTCGAGGCATCCGCCTTCAAATGAAACATCGATTCGCCGAAGAATGCCTTGCCCAGGGAAACTCCGTAGAGCCCACCGACTAATTCCTTGCCAAGCCAGGTTTCAACGGAATGGCCATAGCCCAAACCGTGAAGATGGATATAAGCGTCCCGCATCTCGTCAGTAATCCAGGTACCACTTTGCCCTTCCCGCGGGACCGCCGCACATGCCCGGATAACATCTTCAAAGGCGCGGTCGAACGTCACTTGGAAAATTCCTTTCCCCATGGTTCTGCGTAAACTTCGAGAAATCTTGAAGTCGCCCATTTCGAGGATCAACCGGGGATCCGGTGACCACCAAAGTATCGGCTGGTCCTCCGAATACCACGGAAAAATCCCAACCCGATAGGCTTCCAAAAGCCGCTGGCTCGATAGATCTCCACCGACTGCGAGCAGCCCGCTAGCGTCCGCATATTCGGGCGGTGGAAATACCAATTCTTCCACAAGACGATAGATGGGCATAAGAGAGCCGACTGACCTGCTATTTTACCCTCCTGCCGCCACTTTTTCACACTTCGACCGGAAGCTTGCAAATCCAAGCCTTAAAAGCCTATGCTTGTCCATCGGAGTCAAGGGAGAAAGACATGTTCAAACGGATCGACCATGTGGCCATCCACGTCAGCGATCTTAATCGCTCCGTCGCTTTTTATGAAAAGCACTTCGGCTTCAAAAAGTACTTTCAACACGCGGCGAGCGGCGGATTGCAGATCGCTTATCTCAAACTCGGCGATAGCGTGTTGGAACTGACTCACAAATCCGACGGCGCAATGGC
>DASQUN010000772.1:0-2556 GCA_035641275.1 Candidatus Udaeobacter sp.
AGGGGTTCCTTTTCAGCCATCGTTATTCCTCCGAAACTGGACCTCAGGGCAAAGCTTCCGGCCGCAGCCGATGGGTCTTTGCCTCAAAGGCCACCCCTGCCAACCCCGTTCCTTGCTTATTCCAAGGGTCCGGGCCTGACAAAACTTCTACGGCTCTACGCCTGCGGCCTCCAGCCTCGCCCTTCGGTCCAGCTTTCATCGTCAAGGGTGAACCTTAATGATAATAAATATTCCCTTCTGTCCCTTTGATCTTTGCAATCAGAGAAAACTTTGATTTCGACTCCTGAAAGCGCTGGGGCCAGCGTCGCGCCTTCCAGTCGATGACCCGCTACAGTCCGATTTCGAGAAATTTCTTTCTCGAGGAATGGCCCCGAAGGATTTTGATGGTCGATTTTGGAACACAGAAATGCTCCGCGAGGAGCGCTAGCAACCGTTGGTTGGCTTCGCCATCCCGCGGCGGGGCATCAACTGAGACTCGGTATTCGGTCTCTGAAATCTTTGTAACCTGGGTCCTTTTAGCGTTGGAGCTGACCGTGACGCCGATTCTGAACCCCATAATTCAGCATAGCGCGGTCGGGAGGAGTTTCAAATATGAAACCAACCATTGGATCTCGAGGCCGGCTCGCAATGGCCTTAAAGCTGTTGAGACTTTGATTGGGACGATGTTCGCTCCGACGAGGCTAGTGTCTTCTGGTAGGACTTTAACAGATCGGTGGAGGTTAGGATCCCGCAGATTCGACCATCATCAGTGACAACCGGAAGGCAATTGATGCGCTTGGCGAGCAGCTTCGAGACTGCAACCGATAAAGACGTTTCGGGCTTGACGGTCATAGGCTCGCGCGTCATGATCTGGCTTACATCCTTGGATTGCCAATGAGGCGTGCGCGCCAAGCCACGCAAAATATCACGATCAGAAATAACGCCGACCACCTGACCGCCGGTATCGACGACAACGATATGACGAAAATGCCGGTCCGCCATCAAGGTTACTGCTTCAGAAAAACTATGATGCGGACTTAACGTGATGGTACTGCGAGTCATCACGTCGGCAACACAACTCGGTCTTTTGTCGGGCGCCGTCACGGTCGCTTCGGCACGCTCTTGTAAGACCTGCTCACCATCGTTTTGATTCATAGTCACTCCTCCTTAAGCCGAACTTAAGAGTGCATTATAATCGACTTGCGAGATTCTACAAAGTAAGTCCTGCTGCCAGGATTATTTCCCGGCCAGGGCCGGATTCTCTGATGGGCCTTCAATAGGTCGGTAGAGGTCAGGATTCTGCAAATCTTCCCGTCTTTCCCGATTACCGGAAGGCAACTAATCCGTTGAGCGGGCATCTCGGCGGTCCATGAATATTCTTTTTCTCTTAATCTACGGCAAGTGGGCGCATGGGCTTTGGCTTGGCCGAGCGCACCGATTTCCCTCGCCCCCCTGCTTTGGAGCGTTGGAAGAAAGATTTGACCTTAGAACTAAACCATGTTCTGCCGCGTCGAGCAGATTGGACAACGGGTCATTGATCAGATAGGGATGACACGTCGGTCGATGAAAAGGAAGGAATCAGATGACTCTCATTTTGAACAACGAAGACATTCAGAAGGCACTGACGGTAAGAGAATGCCTCAACGTCATGGAGGAAAGCTATCGAGAGCTGGCATCTAGCCGGGCAGTCAATCGACCTACTTCTCATTCGTATCTTCCCCATTCCCTGCCGCAATCCACGTACAGTTTTAAGTCCGTTGACGGTGGGGTAGGAAAATACGGCGTATTAGCGCTCCGCCTGACCTCCGACATTGTTCAAGAACAGCGAGTCAACAACTCAGTTCGCCTGGAAAAGCTGCCGCTAAAAAAAGGAATGTTTGTCGGCCTCGTCCAGCTCTTTAGCACCGAAACCGGCGAACTTTTGGCCATCATGCCGGACGGCTTCATTCAGCAAACCCGGGTCGGCGTCACGAGCGCGCTTGCGATGAAAGTCATGGCGCGCAAGAATTCGAAGACTCTGGGGCTCATTGGTTCCGGAGGGCAAGCTCGCGCCCATTACCGTTTCATGACTTCCGTGCTCCCGATTAAAAAAGTGAAAGTCTTCAGCCCGAATGCGGAGCGCCGAAACAAATTTACGGCAGAAATGGCGCAAGAAACCGGCGTACCGGGCGAGCCGGTCCATAGTGCCGAAGAGGCGGTTAAAAACTGCGACGTCGTTTGCAGCGCGACGAACTCGTCTCGGCCGGTTTTAAAAACCGATTGGTTGGAACCCGGCATGCACTACAATTCTATACGAGAATTCGAGACGGATCTTACCTCGTTGGATAAATGCGACGTGGTCGCCATCCACACCCAATTTGGCGGCATCTTTCATTACCAACCGCCCGGGATCGTTCAGGACATGCCGGGTGTCCGCCGAGAAAGGCCGCGCGATTGGAGCCGCTATCCTGAGATCCAAGATCTTCTCACGGGCAAAGTTCCGGGACGGACAAACGACAACCAAATCACCTTTTTTTTGAACAACATCGGCACCGGCGTTCAGTTCGCCGCCATCGGCTACTGCGCATACAAGGCGGC
>DASQUN010000773.1:0-6591 GCA_035641275.1 Candidatus Udaeobacter sp.
TGCAGCAAGTGCAGCAGCGCCACCGAATCCGGCCCGCCGGAGACGGCGACCAAAACGCCGTCGCCGGGCGAAAGAAGTTCGTGCTTGTGGATGAATGCCCCTATTTTGTTTTCCAGCCGCACAGTACAAAAATTCTGCTCACTTTGTCGGGCCGAAATCAAGCTTTGGTTTTCCGGGGCGGCGTCGCGGGTCGCAGCTGCCAGCCACAATCAGATTCGACAAGGCATTCCCAAAATTGCTTGTAAATCTCGATGTAAGCTTGTATTTCATGAACATGCGGACAAAACTCACTAAACGCGGACAGGTCTCCGTTCCATCAGGCGTTCGAAAGCAGCTTCACATAGGTCCGGATACCACCCTGGAATGGGTGGTGGAGGGAGCGACCGCCCGGGTCATCCCCGTCCCCAAAGATCCCATAAAGGCCTTTCGAGGCTCGGGGAAAAAGAGCATGGTGCGCGACCTTCTGAAAGATAGGCGACAGGACCGAGAGAGAGAGAATGCCTCCTAAGAACGTTTATGTTCTTGATACCTCTGCCCTTTTGGCCTTGCGTAGCGACGAATCGGGTGCGGACAGGGTCGAGGCCCTTCTGGCTCAGGCGAAAAAGAATCAATGCCGGCTGCTCGTCTCGTTCATGAGCCGGATGGAGCTATTCTACTTGGTATGGCGCTGGGAAGGAGAAGAGGCCGCCCGTCACGCGCTACGTCTGGTCGATTCTTTTGCTCTCGAGCGGGTATCATGCGAGGCTGATATCTTAGAAATCGCTTCACGAATGAAAGCACAGGGAAGGATATCTGTGGCCGATAGTTGGATTGGTGCCACAGCGGTGGCTCACCGGGCAACCCTGGTCCACAAAGATCCCGAATTCTCGCCGCTCAAAGAGATTCCGCAGGAGCTTCTCAAATAGAATACTAAGCTGCCTCATTTTTCCATCTCCCACCAAGATAAATGGCGCCCAGAAGTAGGGATGGGAAGTTGCCTCCGCTCAACGTGACCGCTATTGAGCCGAAGGAGAGCGTAAGACATGGCGCAAGTCTTAGTGGACACGCTCCGGCTAGCGAGGCTTCTTTTTTCCCCCACGAATGAGAGAGAGCTTGCCGCGCCTGCGGCCCTTTTGTTCTTCGAGCAGGCACTCCCAATCAATGAGGGTGAGATAATCTTCGGCGGGATCCGACTCACAGTCGTATTGGCGAAAAAACCTGGCAAAGCTGCCAAATCGCTTCTCGTACGCCTTGATTCTTTTGTCGATCTCCTTGGCTGAAAGGGTAGAATAGTCGATCTCCTTTTCGCCCTCCGTCCCCTTAATGGCTACTATCTTGCTCATCGCGTAATCTCCCTTATGTGCGGCACAACCGTTTCGATTATTTTCTTCAGCTCTTTTTCACCTTCGCTTGAATTTTTTAACGGCGTCGCAAGCTTGAGGTGCAAATGAGGCGCAGCGGTCTTCCTTCCCCGTTTTATCTCGTGACTGTCATAGCGAACTTCATCATCCCAGCCGTTGGTTTTGCGATAGAAATGGATTTTGTATTCGATGATGGCACCCGATTGCTTGTCCCGAACCGCAACGTTCAGACACTTCCAATCATTAGTTGGCCCCTCCGGCATCGGGCGAGTATCTCAAATTCACCAAAAACCGCAAACTGATCGGTTAACTATATATTCAGCTTCCCGGCATAACCGGTCATCTCGACGTATCCGCGCCCGCTTATCGGCTTTTTTCTCACCCTGCCATTGACGCGTGCAGCTCCCTCCCAGTAAGTCACCCGGGTGCTTCTGTTCGTAACCAACTCCTGGTGTGGAAACGCGGGGACAATTTCTAATTCCACCTCATCCGCCGGAATGGTAACCTTCCATTTCATCGGATACGTGGCACCGCTGTTCGGGCTCTTCCATCGCTCGAGAACTTCGATCCGGAAGTCTTTAAGAGAAAGATGCCGGGTTGTTCCGTTCGCACTCACCACTGTGCCGCTTGAATAGGGATCGGGCGAACCGTCTTTGTGCCGGATAAGATAGAGCATCAGTTCCGTTTGATTATCGAGCTGGATACTGAACCAATCCCACCCGACCTGATCCTCTCGTAATTGATTGCTGCCGAACTCGTGATCCATCCAGGTCAGCCCACGAACTTTCTCACTCTTGTCACCGATCGTGATCTCACCCTCGGTCCGCATTCGCGTCAAAGAATAGTAATAGGATGCCCTTCCCTCGCCCTCGCCCTTTTGGCTGAGCCCGTTCTGCCCATGGAGAACCGGTGGTTTGAGGGAGTTCAGAATAAGGCGCAGCCGTGTCGCGCGGTCGTTTACTTGAATCGAGTGCGTCTTTTCATCGCCTTCAACTTTCCAATCTTCGTTCCACACCCGGTAGCGCTCGGTCGAGGCGCCGGCCTTATCGCCGTAACCGCGGTTGATGCGCTCGCGAAAAATAAACTTCTTTTCGGCAATATCGGACAAAGCAAAATGGGCCATGTAGAGATCCGAAAACAAGATCGGATGCTCCTGCTTCTCTTCCTTTTGGCGATCCCGCAGACCGAAACGAAAGAAGGTCGCCTGATAGCCGTAACGCTTTCCGCTTTCGGTTTCCAAATGACCGGTGTAGTACCACCATTCGGTTTTGAACTCCGGGTGGGAAGTGTGGTCCGACGGAAACGAAAGTTTTCGTCCCGGTAAGGCGAGATGGTAGGTGAAACCGGAGGCAACCAGGAAAACGCCGATCAGAGCGGCCATCAGGAGGCGCCGTTCACCCTTATCCTTCCCTCTCCTATCAACGGAGCGGGTTAAGGAAAAAGCGGCGGTGAGCCTGGATAACGACCGTGAAGTTTTTGCGCTTCGCAACGTTTGCAGTGCCATTTCGAGTAATGTTATAGGGACCCCATGGAAAAACAATATACACGAGAGAAGCTCCTCACAACTCCGCAGGAGCTGCAGAAGAAAGTGGGCTCGGCGAACCTTTGTCTGATCGACGTGCGGCCCGCGGAAGAGTTTGCCCATGGACATATTCCCGGCGCGGTTCATCTCGACCTTTTCGGACTGAGTCTGGTCGATACGAATGAGGCGCCCCTCAAGGCCTTCATGTATATGATCCACCACGTGCTGGAACTACGCGGGGTCGGCAACGAAAAGGAAGTGGTCTTTTACGAGGACACCTCCGGCATGCGTGCGGCGCGCGGTGTTTGGTTCTTAGAGTATTTCGGTCACGCCAATGCCCGGATGCTGGACGGCGGCATTAAGCAATGGAAAGCAGCCGGCGGTTCCATCACGACCGAAGCCGCACCACCCAAAGCCGCGAAATTCAACACCGACGAGCGCCGCGAAGTCTTGGCCACCGTCGCCGATGTTCGTCATTCGCTCGACAGAAAAGAGGTGGCTATTTTGGATACGCGCAGTGAAGGCGAGTATCTCGGAACCCATGTTCGAGCTGCACGAGGCGGAGCCATCCCTGGCGCGATCCACATCGAATGGACAGAAAATCTCGACGCCAACGGAAATTTCAAATCTGACGCCGATCTCGAAGCGATGTATGACAGAGCCGGTATTACGCCGGACAAGGAAGTGATCTCCTATTGCCAGGGAGGCTACCGCGCCGCCCATAGCTACGTTGCGTTGCGTTTGATCGGTTTCCCCAAGGTTCGCAACTACATCGGCTCCTGGAAGGAATGGGGCGACCGGACGGATTTGCCGATCGAGACACCTCCGGCAAAAAATAAAGTTGATGCTAAGAAGGTATAGCCTGCTGTTTCTTTTCTTCGGCTGGGCTTTGCTGCCAGGCAGTCCAGCCATACAAGCCGAAGTGCGCAAGGTTTCGTTTTCCTATTCGGCGGTTAGCATGACGTGGTTTCCCGTGAAAGTGGCGGTGGAGAAGGGATTCTTCCGAAACGAAGGGCTGGAGCCTCAACTGATTCAAATGAACGGAAATGTCGCGACGGTGGCACTCGCCAATGGTCACATCGATTTTTCTCTGAATATCTCTCCGGTGCTGAACGGCGCCATGCAAGGCTTGGGGCTAAAGCTCGTAGCCGCGCTCAATGCGCGGCCGCTATTTTCGCTGGTCGTCCGCCCGGAAATAAAGTCGCCCGCCGATTTGAAGGGAAAAGTGTTCGCCGTCAGTTCGTTCGGTAATACCCAAGCCATTCTCACCGAAAAGCACCTGCAGCACCTTGGCTTGGCTAGAGGCGAATACCAACTGCTCGCGATGGGCGCGACTCCGGCCCGGATCGCCGCCATGGAGAGAAACATCGCCCAGGGGAGCTTGATGCCTCCTCCGGCCAACGTTCAGATGGAGAACCGGGGCTATCGCATCCTCGGCAATACCGCGGAAATCATCACTCATCCCATCGCCGGTCTCGGCGTACAGGAAGAGAAAATCAGGAAGGACCCCGACCTCATCAAAAGCGCCATCCGCGCATCGTTGAAGAGCCTTCGACTCCTGCACACTCAGCCCAAGGAAACGATCAAAATCCTGATGGACTGGGGCCGGGCGTCGGAAGAGGACGCACTGCGGTCATTGGAGCTTTCCAAACCGGGTTTTAGCAAAAATGGCCTTGTGACCGACGACGATCTCAGCATCGAATGGAGCTTCGTTCAACAACAGGCCAAGAAACCCAACGTGCCGATTTCCGTCGCGCATGATATGACGTTGCTGAGAGAGGTGCAGCGGGAACTCGGGATGCAATGAAGTCGTGGTTATCTCAATCTAATTCCCCGGAGCGTGGATAGAAGGCTTCTAGCCAAAGGGAGGAGTAAGACAAATGCTTCGTACACTCGACCTGCTCGCCAGTGATCCATCTCACTTGCCTTTTCTTTTCGTTTTCAAAGAGTCAAGCGTGATGGAAAAATACGGATTTGAAATTGATCTCCATATCGTGGGCGGCGCCAAAGCGCCGACCATGGCGCACCGAGCGAAATTGGCTCTCGCCGGAGAAATCGATTTTCTTAGCGGCCTGCATCACGAAACCTATCGGGAGAGGGCCAAAGGCGAGAAACGGCTCACTTATCTCGCCCAGGCACAAAACAACTGGGACGACCGTCTCATCGCGAATCCAAAGATTCAGAGCGTGCAGGACTTAAAAGACCAGAAGATTATCTGTCATGCCAAGGCGCCGTGTGTCGTTGGAAATCTACGCGCCGTATTGGAAACCTGTGGACTCAAGTCGGCTGAAATTCGGACCGAAGCCATCGAAGACTCTTCGGGTAAGTTCTTAGAATTCGTCGATCGGATAACCTCCGGCGAAGCGGCGGCGGCTCTGGTGGACATGCCCTTCGATCTCTACGGCACGAAGAAGGGACTCAAGATCATCGACCTGCCGGATCGGCCCGTGATTCACAACACCACACTTCTCGCCACCACGGATTACATCAAGCAGAACGAAGAAACCGTCTATGCGTTTCTCAAAGGGTTCGTTGAAGCCCTCCACTTCTTCAAGACCCAACCCGACAAAGTCGTTACGATTCTCAAGAGAAACCTTGCGAAACGCTATGGTCTCGAAGACGACGAGTATTATGTGCATCTGCAGAAAGAATGGGCTCGCCTGCTCTCGAAGAAGCCCTATCCGCTGCCGGCGGCGATCCAAAACGTTTACGACCTTGACGTCGGCAAAGACCCGGCGATGAGAAACATTGGCCCGATGGAGCCCTGGGACCTCCATTATCTTCGCACCATCGATGATAGCGGTTTCATCGATAATTTATATGCGGCGTAAGACAGTATTCTTTCTGCGGTATGCTGTTGTCGATCGCTGTGTTGGTTCCCCGGCTCTTTGCCGCCGAAAATAAAGGAGGCGACAATGGAATTCAAAAGCTCTGCCTTTCAAAATGGCGGGGAGATCCCGCGGAAGTACAGCTGCGACGCCAATGATGTCTCCCCATTACTCAGTTGGGACAAAGCGCCCGCGGGAACCAAAGCATTTGCTCTGATAGCCGATGACCCTGACGCTCCGGTAGGAACGTGGATTCATTGGGTGATATACGATCTACCCCCGGAGACAAAGGAATTGACCGAAGGCACCGCCACGACTGAAACCTTACCGAATGGAGCTAAGCAGGGACTCAACGATTTTAGAAAGGTTGGCTATGGCGGCCCATGCCCGCCGCCCGGCCTGGCTCACCGTTATTTCTTCAAGCTTTACGCTCTAGATGAGCCGACGAATCTCAAGCCGCGGGCTACCAAACAGCAGCTGCTCAGCGCCATGAAGGGACACATTTTGGGAGAGGCGGAATTGATGGGTCGCTATAAGCGATAGCCCGTTGGCGCCATTGTGGTCACGCGAGGATTACTTGCGCCGATATCGCACACGGCCAGTCCACAACGGCCTTGCTGAAAATGAGCGCTCCTACTTGACTTCGATCAAAAGCGGGCCGGCACCTGCGGGTTGTTGCGGTAGAATTTGAACTGAATTCTCGCTGTAAAGCGGGGCCTCTGAAATTTGCCAGAGGTATAACAGGTGCGTGTCTCCCGCCACGTCGCGATACGTTTCCATAACTTTCGGCTGCCAGTCGCCCATATCGAATGCGTAGGAGACGACGCGCGAACCCGGCTTCAGTTCACGCGTGATTTTGGGTCTCAAAGCGAGGTTTCCGTCATACGAAAGATAAAGCGTC
>DASQUN010000774.1:0-6817 GCA_035641275.1 Candidatus Udaeobacter sp.
TGCATTACTTTGCGGCGCTCTCGGTTATTTGCTGACGGAGGAGCCAAAGCCAAAGCCCCCACCTCCGCCGCCTTTACTTTCTCTACTACCGCCCCCACCGCCGCCGCCACCCCCGCCGCCGGCACCGAAGGTAGAACGGACGATTATTTTGGACGATGTTCTCTTTGACTTTGATAGGAGCACCGTTAAACCGGAAGCGGCCGCGATTTTGGATCGACTGGTCGTCTTCTTGAATGAGAACAAAGATAAGAGAGCGGCACTTTCAGGTCACACCGATTCGGTTGGGACTGAAAAGTACAATCAAGGTCTGTCCGAGAGGCGAGTAAAGGCGGTCAGAGAGTACGTGGTGAAGAAGGGCGTTGACAGCGGCCGCGTCTCCGGGCAGGGATTCGGCGAATCGAAGCCCATCGCCGACAATAAGACGAAGGAAGGTCGCGCCAAGAATCGACGCGTAGAAATCAAGGTTAATTAAATCAAGTCATCTGGGAACAGCCGATGCGAATAGCAGGCGTCATGAATAGAATCTGCTTGATATCCGCTCTGCTGTTCCCAGTATATTTGCATGCGCAAACTGTCAACTTCCAGGACATTCAAGCCAAAGTATCGGCATACAAAAATTGGTTGGATCAGGTCGGGTTGAACGGCTCACGCTACTGGGTGAGATTGGACAGCAGCAAAAGACCGCATCGGCTTTATGTGGGAGAAGGCTTTATCAAAGCTGATTACCAACACCAAGAGAACTTCATCGAAATTTTCTCTCGGTTCCTTGCAGGTCACCCAGAGAAGAATATGCTCATTGATATCTTTGATGCCTCTAGTGGAAAACCCATAGGAGAATATGGCTTCGGGGGCTTTAAGCTTTTCTAATTTTCGCTCTTTCCTCTATCTTGCCATAGCCAATTTTTCTTTTTCTCGCTCCTCTTTCATTCGTCTAAAACAGAAAGTAGCCTGTTAGGCTGGCAGAGCCTCTCGGGAATTTTTCTTTCTCCCTGCCTAGCCATGCGCACAGTGAAACAGTTGCGGGCGGATGCCCGTAGAATATTCGAGGCCGGAATTGCCGCTGTGGATCCCGTCGAGGCCGTCAAGCGACATCTGGGTCGCACAGGCGATATCCTCCATGTTGCTGACCGTCGATACGAATTGCCCACGTATCGTCACGTTTACGTCGTCGGGACGGGCAAAGCCTCAGCACGAATGGCGCGCGGCCTCGAGGAGATCTTGGGCGAATCGATTGACAGTGGCGTCGTGGTCGTCAAGTACGGTTATTCTACTCCGACAAGGCGGGTCGATATCGTCGAAGCCGGTCATCCTATACCGGACCCGCCGGGTGTGGAGGGAACAAAACAAATCATCGATACTTTGCGCAAGGCCGGTAACGATGATCTCGTGATTTTTCTTGTTTCCGGCGGAGGGTCTGCTCTTTTGCCATGTCCGGCAGACGGGCTCACGCTAGAAGATAAACAGCGGACGACTCAAATTCTACTAGATTGCGGGGCCACGATTCACGAGATCAACTCGGTCCGCAAGCACCTCTCCAAGGTCAAAGGAGGTCGCCTGGCGCGCTTGGCTTATCCCGCGACCGTCGTCGGATTGATTCTTTCCGATGTCATCGGTGATCGGCTGGAAGGCATCGCCTCGGGACCCACGGTTCCCGACACGAGCACGTTTTCAGATTGCCTGAAGATCATTGAACGCTACCAACTTCAGGGAAAGATCCCGCCGGTCGTAAGAGCCTTCTTAGAGCAGGGCGCTCGAGGCGGCATCGAAGAGACACCCAAAGCTGCAGACCCTGTTTTCGAGAAAGTGCAGAACGTTTTGGTTGGCAGCAATCGTTTGGCGCTCCAAGCCGCGAAACAGAAGGCCGACGCGTTAGGTTATAACAGTTTGCTGTTATCGAGCTCGGTTGAAGGGGAAACCCAGACTGTGGCCGCGGTCCACGCAGCGATAGCTAAGGAAATCAGTGCGACGGGAGGTCCGGTTCGCCGGCCCGCTTGTGTCATCTCGGGAGGCGAAACTACCGTCACCATACGAGGTGGAGGATTGGGCGGCCGCAATCAAGAGTTCGCTTTAGCCGCGGCGCTTCACATCGAGGGGCTGGAAGGCATCGTTATTCTAAGTGGCGGCACGGATGGAACGGATGGCCCTACGGATGCCGCCGGAGGCGTCGTAGACAGCGGTACGTTGCGACGGGCGACAGCGAATGGCCTCGATGCAGGTGATTATCTCAGACGAAATGATTCGTATCACTTTCTGCAGTCGACCGGCGATCTTTTGATCACCGGTCCCACTTACACGAATGTCATGGATCTCCATGTCATGTTGATTGCGTAGTCTTGCCGCGCATTATCCCGAGCGGCGACCTATCTTGACTTGTGCGCCAACCTCCACGGTTGGTTACGTGAGCTTGCATCATCGTCAAGTTTAGGCTGACGGACATGAGTTTTTCTGTTTGTACTCACCTAATTTCTGGTGGTTGGCGCCGCACAGGAAAGTTGGCCAGAGCGCTGCTGAAGGCGGGTTTCCCTGCTCGCTCTCGATTGGTTGGGAAAAGACCGACAGCTCTATCGCGGGAATATTCATTATCATTGAGGCTCACCTTGACGATGAAAACCTCGACCGAAGGGCGAGGCTGCAGGCCGCAGACGTAGAACCGTAGAAGTTCTGCCAGACCCGAACCGTTGGAATAAGCAGTGAACGGGGTTGGCGAGGCTGGCCATTGAGGCAAAGACCCATCGGCTGTGGCCGGAAGCCTTGCTCGAGGTCCACTTTCGGGGGAATGATCACAGCCGGGATCGCAAGCCGCGACGAACGCTGCGCCAGATTTCGTGTGCGGTGTTGCCCCTTCGCAAACTCTGGCATGTCTCTTGCTCGGTAGTTTTGGCAACTACGGAAGGTTGCCTCTTGTAGGTTAAACCCGTCCTTACAAAAATGAAAAGAAGCTTCCGGTTTTCAGCTCTTCAGGGAGCGGGAAAATGGCGCTGTTATGCCTCGGCGATCTTGTTTCTTGGTGTGTTTGCAGCGCCTGCTATAGGTAATACTCGCTTCAACCTGGACAATGTCTCCGAGTTGGCGAAGACTCTCGCTGCCCGGCCGTTCAAGCCGCCCGAGTCAGTGCCCGATTTTCTGAAGCAACTAAGTTACGATCAATACCGAGATATCCGTTTCGACTCGGCCCGGTCGTTATGGAGAGACGGGGGAGGCAAATTCCAGGTAGAGTTTATCCACCCGGGACTCTATTACGATCATGCCGTCAGTATTAATGTTCGAGACAGCACCGGTTCCCACCGAGTGGCCTTTTCTCCGAAACTTTTCACGTACGGCAGAAACAAAATCGCCGACCAGATTCCTGCGGAACTAGGTTTTGCCGGCTTTCGGATAACTTATCCGTTTTACAAAAAAGATGAATACAACCACACCATCGTTTTCGCGGGCGCGAGCTATTTTAGAGCCGTGGCAAAGAATCAAGTGTTCGGACTGTCGGCGCGCGGATTGGCTATCGATACGGGCTTGCCGTCAGGTGAGGAGTTTCCGTTTTTCAAAGAATTCTGGCTCGAAAAACCCTCGCCCGATGCGCGCGAGATGAGGGTTTATGCGCTGCTTGACGGCCAGAGTTTGACCGGCGCGTATGAATTCACCGTTCGGCCGGGAGAGCAAACACTAGTTGATGTCAGGGCACGGCTCTTCGAGAGAAAAAAAGTGAAGGAACTGGGGATCGCGCCCCTCACGAGCATGTTCTTCTACGGCGAGGGGAAGCCGCGACCGGCGGGAGAATGGCGGCCGGAGGTACATGATTCTGACGGGCTCTTAATTCATTCGAACAAGGGCGAATGGGTCTGGCGGCCCTTAGGTAATCCTGAGAAGCTGCGCGTCAGCTACTTTGAGCTCGAGAACCCGCGCGGGTTTGGTCTTCTGCAACGAGATCGCAAATTCTATAACTATGAAGATCTCGAGACGCGCCATGAGCTTCGACCCAGTGCATGGATCAGGCCGATCGGCACTTGGGGAAAAGGGCAGGTTAAGTTAGTCGAGATCCCGAGTCAGAAAGAAACCAACGATAATATCGTTGCGTACTGGATTCCCAAAAACGCGCTCCCCGCCGGGCAACCATTTGAAATCGCCTATAGGATTCATTTCCAAAACGGAGAACCATTCGCCGATTCTTTGGGGCACACGACGGCCACGCGCATCGGCACTGGCGATAAGGAAGAGTGGAAGCGGATCGTTATCGACTTTGAGGGATCGAAGATCAAATCGCTTCCCGCCACGACCCCGGTTAAAGCGATGATCGGCGTCGGCCAGGAGGGTCAGTTGGGACAGCACACTGTAATAAAAAATTCCATTAATGGAGGATGGCGCCTTTCATTTCAAATAAAACCTCCGAAGGGCAAGCCTCTGGAGCTCTGGGCGTTTCTCCAGAACGGCAAAGACGTCCTCACCGAGACCTGGAGCTATCAGCTGCATGAATGATCAACAGAATGATACCTCTCCATCGTCGGACGCCGACGGCGCAGTCGACCGCTCGCCCGGTCACGATGAAACGGAGACAGGTTTTGGCCAGCGGGTCTCCGGGAATTTATTTCGTTCGGGCCATTCCAATAACCCACTGCACGCCCGTCGTTCGGCTCTGCACAAGAACGGCGACGGCTCTTGGGGTGTTTTCTCTATGCCGAAGATCAGGCGGGTCTCAATGGTTCCGAGTGCCATTGACCGCCGTCCCTTGCGCCGCCTTTGGCGAAATATGCGGAGCGGCGACAAATCGCCGGGCATCCGGCACGGAAGGGGTATTCGCCCACGGGACGCAAGGAAAGATCGTGGACCGGCGGTGGACTGGCGTCAAGTCGCGTGGCGGCGTCGAATCATTTTGGCGATTCTGGTGCTGGCGCAGACCGCCTTAGCCAGCTGGTCTCTCGCGCGAACCTTTCCCTATCCTTTGCTTAGCGGCCTGGAAATCGCGATACTCACGACCTTTGCCGTTTTGTTCTCGTGGATTTCTTTCTCTTTTTGGACTGCGATCGCGGGATTTTGGGTCCTCTGGACAAAAGCCAAGTGTGTTTCCTCTCTGGATCTGCCGGATCAATGTGACGGCAAGCCACTCCGGTCTCGCACCGCCGTGCTTCTGCCCATTTGCAACGAAGACGTCGGCCGCGTTTTTGCGGGAGTGGAGACGAGTTACCGCTCTCTGGCCGGTACAGGGCAGCTCGAAAATTTTGATTTCTTTGCCTTGAGCGACACCAACGATCCGGAAAGAGTAGTCGAGGAAGAACTAGCCTGGGCGAGAGTCTGCCAGAGAGTCGAAGGTCTTGGGCGATTCTTCTACCGCCACAGGCTCAATAACATCAAGCGAAAGAGCGGCAACGTCGCAGATTTCCTGAGGCGCTGGGGAAAAAACTACGATTATATGATCGTCTTCGACGCCGACAGCATCATCGCCGGCGACTGCTTGGTGCACCTCGTGCGGCTGATGGAAGCCTATCCGCAAGCCGGGATCATTCAGACGGCTCCGACGATAGTTAACCGTGAAACTCTTTTTGCGCGGGTGCAGCAATTTGCGAGCCGTGTTTACGGACCCATGTTCAGTGCCAGCCTGCGTTTCTGGCAATTAGGAGAGAGCTATTATTGGGGCCACAACGCCATTCTTCGCATTGAGCCCTTCCTGAAATATTGCGGCCTCTCCCGGCTGCCCGGGAAGCCACCCCTGGGTGGTGATATCATGAGCCACGATTTCATCGAGGCGGCTTTAATGGGCCGCGCCGGCTGGGAGGTGTGGCTAGCGTACGATCTGCCGGGCAGCTACGAGGAGTCACCGCCGACTATGCTCGACGAGCTGAAGCGAGACCGACGGTGGTGCCAAGGCAACCTGCAACATCTGCGCTTGCTCTTCGGCGACGGAATCCGCTTCGGCCATCGCGCTATCATGGCAATGGGCATCATGGCTTACGCCTCGGCTTTTATTTGGGCAGTTTTTTTGATCCTCAGCACGGCGGAAGTCGCAGTCGAAACTTTGGTTCCTCCCGTCTATTTTTCTGCTGAGCCAAGCCTATTTCCGCTCTGGCCGCAATGGCGTCCGGAATTGGTCGCCGCATTGGTCAGCGCCACTGTCGTGCTGCTGTTCGTCCCGAAGTTTATGAGCTTCCTGCTCATCGTGAAAAACGGTGAGGCTTCATCCTACGGCGGAGCGCTTCGGCTGTTGGTGAGCGTCATCCTTGAGATTCTGATATCGATGCTGCTGGCGCCCCTTCGAATGTGGTACCATAGCAAGTTTGTTCTGTTAACGCTCTTGGGGCGGCAGATCAAGTGGGGGGCGCAGCACCGTGACGGGAATGAAACGGGTTGGCTCGAAGCGTTGCGTCAACACGGAGTTTCAACGGCAGTCGGTCTCGCCTGGATGGGCGGCCTATTTTGGCTGAATTCACTACTCGCATGGTGGGTGCTGCCGGTTACCATTCCGATGGTTTTTTCGGTGCCGCTATCCGTCTATTCCAGTCGGGCGAGTTTGGGGCTCGCGTTAAGAAAATGGCGTTTGCTGCTGGTTCCTGAAGAGCATGCTTGCACAGAAGTTCTCGAGCGATTGAAAGCCTCGCTGGCTCGCCACCGGGCGAGCCAACGAGAGCATGACGGTTTTATCCACGCAGCAATCGACCCTTCTGCTAACGCCGTGCATTGCGCTTTTCTACGCGGCAAGAGCCCCAAATCGCCTTTAGCTAGAGAACACAACCGAAACCTCAGACAAAAAGCGATTGCTGAAGGGCCTGAGAGCCTTAGCCGATACGATAAGATACGTTTACTACAAGATGCCGAGAGCATGGCGGCTCTCCAC
>DASQUN010000775.1:0-5326 GCA_035641275.1 Candidatus Udaeobacter sp.
AAGCCGGGGCGATACGAAAGCCGGCGCACCGAAACGCACCCGTGTCAAAGAGCAGAAGATGTTCGGATTAACCCCAGTGACCGGACACTTGATAATGCAGGATACGCCTACTTGCCGGCCAGAGGTGGTGAAAGAGATCGCAGCAGGTTTCGTGCGATTGGGGGAGAAGGCCACGGAGGTATTGCGCCGGCTCGAGGAGCCGCCCGGCTTTCCCGGTGCGCAACAGCACAAATAATCCGGACTAGCGATTGGCTAACTTCTTCTGATCCTGCGCTAATCCACCGATTTCCGATCGACCGCTAGTAACGAAAATTGCTAGATTAGGTGGAGCGAACCGAATTCCACTGGTGGAAGACAGGTTGATTAGTGTATTAGGGTACGCCAACAGAGGCGGGGCATTATGAACGTTGACCTTCACTCTCATTTCTTTCCCATCGAGGCGCTGACAAACCCGGGCAAATACCAGGACAAGTCACCTAAAATCCAGTTAGAGAAAGGCAAACTCACGGTTAGCTCGGGAGGTGGAATGAGAGGGAACCTGGGCGAAGGTGCGTACGATCCCGTGGCGAGAATCAAAGCTCTTGATGAGATGAGCATCGACCTGCAGGCGATCGCGCCATCGCCGATCCTGCTATTTTATTGGGATGATGCGGCTCCTGCGGCATACTTCTCGCGCTTGCAGAACGAAGCGATTCAGGCCGTCGTCAAGAAGCACCCGGACCGGTTCGTCGGCTTTGGCAGCGTACCCTTACAAGATATTCCCGAAGCGATCGCCATTGCTCGCGAGGCGAAAAGCATCGGACTGAAAGGATTGGAGATCGGCACCGCCGTCGGCGAAAAACCGCTCGATGATCCTGATTTCGAGCCGTTCTATGAAGCGATCCAGGCACTCGATCTCTTATTGTTTGTCCATCCCCTCGAAGACGGCATCGATACGGCGGATCCAATGACGGGTATGCTCGGCAACGTCGTGCACTTTCCGTTTCGGACGACGTTGATGATCGAGCGCATGATTCTAAAGGGTATGTTTGAGAACTACCCAAACCTGCGGCTCTGTCTCTCTCACGGCGGAGGATTGTTGGCCTTCAA
The DNA here is from genome assembly GCA_035641275.1 of Candidatus Udaeobacter sp. Taxonomy (GTDB): domain Bacteria; phylum Desulfobacterota; class Binatia; order UBA9968; family UBA9968; genus DASQUN01. The sequence goes on from DASQUN010000775.1 coordinate 1,090, forward strand.
TATCTGGCGACTCGATCATGCCTACAAACTCAGGGCTGAGTTTAGAAAAAATATCTCGCAACCGCCGTCAACTTATCTTAAGAAGCTCTATTTTGATTCGATCGTCCACTCCGCCGTGGCACTAGAATACTTGATCCAGGTTGTCGGCGCGGATCGTGTGGTGGTCGGCACGGATTATCCCATGGCCATGGGTGATTTCGAGCCCGTCCGCAAGGTCAATCTGATAAACCTCAGCAATGAAGAGAGAAACCAAGTGCTTGGCGTGAACGCCACGAGAGCCGTGAATATTTGAACCCAAGGGCATAAAGGGCTGATCTCATCGCGCAAACCACGCCTCAGGAGCGAAAGTGACGCTACTCTCGATCGAAGGTATTGCCAAAGAATCTATGTGCGGGGGAGGAAAGTTTTGGCCCTCGATTCCATCGATTTAACCGTCGCCGAAGACGAGTTTGTAACGATCGTCGGCCCATCGGGCTGTGGCAAGTCGACCTTGTTGAATTTGATCGTCGGGCTTCTCCACTCAAGCTCCGGTCGCATTGTCTTTCGCGGCGATCCGATCAACGGCATTTGCACCAAAATCGGGTATGTCACCCAAAAGGACAACCTTCTGCCCTGGCGCACCTTACTCCAAAATGTGGAAATCGCATTAGAGATTCGGAAAATAGAAAAAATCGCACGAAGAAATCGGGCGCAAGAGTTAATCAAGCGCGTCGGCTTGAGCGGTTTCGAGGATCATTATCCGCACGAGCTATCGGGCGGCATGCGACAGCGAGCCAACATCATCCGCACGTTGATTTACGATCCTGAATTGATCCTGATGGACGAGCCCTTTGGTCCGCTGGATGCCCAGACTCGGATTGTGCTGCAGGATCAGCTTCTTAAGCTCTGGTCGGCATCGAGAAAAACGATTCTCTTTATCACCCACGACTTGATCGAAGCGATTACGCTGGCGGATCGGGTCGTGCTCATGACTTCCAGACCCGGAAAGATCAAATTGATTGAAAACGTGGGCATAACTCGCCCGAGAGACGTATTTAGAATCCATGAAAGCGCGCAGTTTCGCGCCGCCTATGAAAGGTTGTGGCAGGAATTGCGCCCTGAAGTAAACCTAGCCGAAGCATAGAAAAGAGAATCTCTTATGAAGCGGCTCGCGACAATTTTTCTCACCGTGCTTTTTTGCCTTGGCTGGTTTGCTTTCCCAGCAGACGCCCAAGCTCCGAGAAGGGTCAAGATGACGATTCCCGTCGTCGCTCATTCCATGACGCCAGTCTACATCGCGCAGAGTAAAGGCTTCTTTGCGGACGAAAAACTGGAACCGGACATCACTTCGACCTGCGGCGGCGGCCCAGACATCCGCGCGCTCATCGCTGGCGATGTGGAGTTCAGCTTCACCACAGGGGACAACGTCATTTTGGCGCACCAGGAGGGGAAGAAGCTCCTCATGGTGATGAGCGGGCTCAACAAAGTCTTTATCAACTGGGCGATGCACAAGGAGGTGGCGAAAGCCAAGGGGATTAGCGAAGCTATGCCATTGGCGGACAAGATCAAGTCGCTCAAGGGGCTTACCGTAGGCGTCACCAATCCGGGAGCCTTGACGGCGCACCTCGCTGCCTTTGTCATTCGCAAGGCCGGCTACGCACCGCAACAGGACGTCAACGTGATTCCCATCGGCGCGGGGCCAACCTGGCTCGCCGCCCTCGAAAACCGCAAAGTTGACGTTGCCTTGACCGCGCCGCCGGTTCCGGAGACGGCAATTAGCCGCGGGTTCGCCATCATGTTCATCAACAATGCCAAAGGCGAAGATCCGTCGATCCCTGAATTCCTCATGGAAAACCTCATCGCGCGTCCTGAGACTGTGGCCAAAGAGCCGGACCTGGTTCGCAGAATGGTGCGGGCATTAACCAGGGCAAACCAGTGGGCGCTCAAAAGCACTCCTGAGCAGGTTGCGGATGCGCTCAAGCCGTCCTTGGGTAAAACTCCGCCCGATCTCCTGTTGGAGGGCGCCAGGTCGGTACTGCCTGCGCTGAGCCCTGACGGACGAACGAGCGAGCGAAGCTTCCAGGTCACTCAGGAAGTTCTTGAAGTGGCGGGAATATTGAAAAAGCGCGTGCCGTACTCCGACCTCGTTACCAACGAGTTCCTGGCCAAATGATCACCCGCGGGCGTCTTTTTCTATACCGGCTGCTCTTCGGGCTCGCGCTCCTGGGTTTTTGGGAGCTGAGTTCCGAAAGGTTGATCGATCCCTTTTGGGTCTCGAGCCCGTCGCGGGTTTTTGCGTATCTGTTCGAGGTGATTAACGACGGATCTATTTTCGGCCATCTCGCGATCACACTTTACGAAACCTTCAGCGGATTTTTTATTGGCGCCATCAGCGGTATCGGCTTGGGCTTTCTTCTCGGCCGCAGAGAAACCCTAGCGCAGATTTTAGATCCGTACGTCGTAGCCTTTAATGGGATTCCACGCATTGCGCTCGCCCCCCTGTTTATTATTTGGTTCGGCATTGGGCCGACCTCGAAAATTATTCTGGTCGTGATCGTGGTTTTCTTTCTAACCTTATTCAATACTTACGCCGGCGTCAAAGGCGTGGACGCGGAGCTTAAAAATATATTGCGCATCATGGGAGCCACGGAACGCCAGATCCTGACGAAGGTCACCGTACCGGCGATCATTCCATGGATTACCACGGGCTTAAAGATCAGCGTTCCTTATGCGATCGTCGGCGCTGTGGTGGGCGAGTTCATCGCTGCGAGCAAAGGGTTAGGCTACCTCATCAACTATAACACCTCACTGTTTTCCACCACCGGCGCCTTGGGCGGCATTCTGGTTCTGGCCCTGGTTGTCGTTTTGTGCAACGAGGCGATCAACCGAGCGGAATCTTATTTGCTTCGCTGGCGCCCCAGAGAAGAGAGGAAAAGCGAAAGAGAGCTATTTTGAGTGATCGTCACATGCCCATCAGCATCTAACAAAGACGAGTATTTTAAATTCACAACTCGACACAGAATATTCGATTGGATATTGTTTTTCGAGAAGGCCAAGGAGGGAAACCATGATCTCTGTGGAAGGGGAACGGATCGAGGTCATTGATGCGCACTCGCACATGGGCGCACGAAAAAAACTCGCCATCCACCAGATTCCTCCGATCATGAAATTTATGGCGGAAGACATGCTGCAATCGATGGACGCCGCCGGCGTGGATGGCGTCGTCACTTTCGCGATCGGCATAGGGGAGCCATCGGACTATCGAGAAACCAATCTGTACATCGCCAACGCGATGAAGCAACACGGCGAACGGATCCATGGCTTCATGAGATTGAGCCCGGGGAACGGGCCAAAGGATACATTGCAGGTCCTGGAGGAAGGCGTCAGGCTTGGTCTCAAGGGAATCAAAATTCATCCGCTGATCGAACATTGCCCGGCTAACGATAAAGAAAAGGTCTATCCTCTGATGGAAGCGGCGCAGCACCATGGGCTGGTCGTTCTGTTTCACTGCGGCTTAGGAGAAAACGCCAGTCCGAAACGGATCGGTGAAGTGGCCAAAGATTTTCCCAAGCTGCCGATCATCATGGGCCATTCGGGACTAGTCGAAGGCGTGCGGGACGTAATCGAGATCGCCAAGAAATGTGAAAACGTTCACATGGACAGCTCGGGCGTGGGTTGGTTGCCTTTCTTCTGCGAATCGATCTCCTGGGCGGGCCCCGACCGTGTCCTCTACGGCTCGGACCACCCTTTTAACCCAATGGACTGGGAAATCGAAAAGATCGTCAAGCACGCCCAGAGGCATCTAAAGCTCAAGATCGAGGATCTCCGATTGATCATGGCGGGCAATATCAGGCGGCTACTCAAGATAAACTGATCAAGTCAATAGTTCCAAGCCGGGAATGTTCATCACAACGTCACCGCAGGGTGGAAGGATCGCGGCTGCTTTCACTTGCTCGTTGGAGAGCTTTGTAGACTTTCTCCGACGTGATGGGCAAGTCGTGAATACGCACTCCGACTGCGTCTTCGATAGCATTGGCAATTGCGGGCGCCACGGGTGAAATGGGATTTTCACCGATTCCCTTGGTCTTGTAAGGACCAACGCCGTTATCGGCTTTCACGATCACCGTTTTTAGCTTTGGAATGTCTTTCACGGTGGGCAGCTTGTAATCTCCGAAATTGAGCGTGGTTACGCGGCCTTGATCGACCACGATCTCTTCCATCAATCCATATCCCATGCCCTGGATGACGCCGCCCTCGA
>DASQUN010000776.1:0-22284 GCA_035641275.1 Candidatus Udaeobacter sp.
CGCCAGTAACCCTGGCGCCCACGGCACCTTCCAAGACTGCGAGCAACGTCTCTCCTACATCGCCGGCATGGGATTTGACGTCCTCTATCTGCCGCCGATTCACCCCATTGGCCGTTCCTTTCGCAAGGGAAAAAACAACGATTTGATTGCCGGCCCGCAAGACGTGGGTAGTCCCTGGGCGATCGGCGCCAAAGAAGGCGGCCACAAAGCAATTCACCCGCAGTTGGGCTCGCTGGAAGACTTCAGGCGACTGGTGGCAAAAGCCAGGGAGTTCGGCATCGAAATAGCGCTGGACATTGCCTTTCAATGCACGCCCGATCACCCCTACGTGCGGGAACATCCAGAATGGTTTCGCAAGCGGCCCGACGGCTCGATCCAATACGCGGAAAATCCCCCGAAGAAGTACCAAGATATCTATCCCCTCGATTTCGAAAGGGATGATTGGAAAGAACTATGGGACGAATTGAAAAGCGTGTTCATTTTCTGGTCGGAGCAGGGCGTCCGGATCTTCCGTGTCGATAATCCGCATACCAAATCCTTTCTATTTTGGGAATGGGTCATTGCCGAGGTAAAGAGAGATTATCCGGACGCGCTTTTTTTGGCGGAAGCATTCACCCGTCCAAAAGTGATGTACCGATTGGCCAAATTGGGATTTACCCAGTCGTACACGTATTTTGCCTGGCGCAACACGAAATGGGAGCTGACAGAGTACTTTACGGAACTGACGCAGACTGAAATCGCCGACTTTTTCCGCCCGAGTCTATGGCCCAATACGCCGGACATTTTGACCGAATATCTGCAATTCGGCGGCCGGCCGGCCTTCATGACGCGCCTGGTCCTGGCGGCGATGCTAGGAGCAAGCTACGGCATCTACGGCCCGGCGTTCGAACTCTGCGAAAATGTTCCGCGCGAGCCCGGCAGCGAAGAATATCTCAACTCTGAAAAGTATGAAATCAAACACTGGAACCTCGATAGACCGGACAGCCTCAAGGACTTCATCGCGCGGGTGAACCGCATCCGGCAGGAAAATCACGCATTGCAAGGGGACCGAAACTTGCGATTTCACGCGGTGGATAACCCGGAGATCATCTGCTTCAGCAAGCACACCGATGACTTAAATAACGTCATCGTCGTGGTCGTCAATCTCGATCCTCATCATCCCCAGTCCGGTCGGGTGGAATTGGCAACCGAAGAACTGGGTCTCGATCCGCAGCAGCCGTTTCAGATGCATGAGCTTTTGACGGATGCGCGCTATCTCTGGCACGGCACGATCAACTACGTTCAGTTGAATCCCCAGAGTGTGCCGGCGCAAATTTTTCGCGTGCGCCATCGCCTGCGTCGGGAGCAGGACTTCGATTATTTTTTGTGAAACGCGACGCATGGTCAAGCGGCGAAGAGGCAAAATCAGCGAGTCCGTCGTAGACGACCACCCGCACTGGTACAAAGACGCGGTCATCTACGAACTCCACGTGCGTGCCTATTGCGATGGCAATGGCGATGGCGTCGGCGATTTTCAAGGGCTCACTGAAAAGCTTGGCTTCCTTCAGGACCTTGGCATCACGGCGGTCTGGCTGCTGCCTTTTTACCCCTCGCCATTAAAAGACGACGGCTATGACATCGCCGATTACACGAACATCCATCCCGACTACGGTACCTTGCAGGACTTCAAACTTTTCTTGCGGGAGGCCCATCGTCGGGGTATCCGGGTCATCACCGAGCTGGTCATCAATCACACCTCCGACCAACACCCGTGGTTTCAACGGGCGCGAGAGGCCAAGCCCGGCAGCAGCGCGCGCAATTTTTACGTTTGGAGCGATAACCAGGAGAAGTACCAAGAAGCGCGAATCATTTTCAAAGACTTTGAGCTTTCGAATTGGTCGTTGGATCCGGTGGCCAAAGCCTATTACTGGCATCGCTTTTATTCCCACCAGCCGGATTTGAACTTTGACAATCGTGAGGTTCACAAAGCGCTTTTGGGCGCGCTCGATTTCTGGCTGGATATGGGTGTCGACGGCCTGCGCTTGGACGCCGTGCCGTATCTCTACGAGCGCGAGGGAACCAATTGCGAAAATCTCGCCGAGACCCACGCTTTCCTGAAAGGGCTCCGCCGCCACGTCGATAAGAAATACCACGATCGACTGCTGTTGGCCGAAGCGAACCAGTGGCCGGAAGAGGCTGTCCCCTACTTTGGTTCCGGCGACGAGTGCCATATGGCTTTCCATTTTCCGGTCATGCCACGGCTGTTCATGGCCGTCCACATGGAGGACCGCTTCCCGATCATCGACATCATGGACCAGACTCCGGCGATTCCCGAAACCTGCCAGTGGGCCCTGTTCTTACGCAATCACGACGAGCTAACGCTCGAGATGGTCACCGACGAAGACCGCGATTATATGTATAAAGTTTACGCAAACGATCCCCGCGCCCGGATCAATCTCGGCATTCGCCGCCGCCTGGCTCCGCTGCTGGGCAACAGTCGTCGGAAGATGGAACTGCTCAACAGCCTGCTCTTTTCGCTTCCCGGAACGCCGGTGATTTACTACGGCGATGAGATCGGCATGGGCGATAACATCTATCTCGGCGACCGCAACGGCGTGCGCACGCCGATGCAGTGGAGCGCGGATCGTAACGCCGGCTTTTCGCGCGCCAATCCGCAGCGTCTTTATCTTCCGGTGATCATCGATCCGGAACACCACTACGAAACCGTGAATGTAGACGCGCAACAGCAGAACCCGAGCTCGTTTCTCTGGTGGATGAAGCGGCTGGTTCTGCTCTGCAAGAACTACCAGGCCTTTGGACGGGGCACGATTGAATTTCTTTATCCCGACAATAACAAGGTCCTGGTCTTCATTCGCCGCTTCCAGGACGAGAGCGTCCTGGTAGTGGCCAATCTTTCTCGCTTCGTGAACTACGTCGAGCTGGATCTGTCAGTCTATAAAGGAATGGTGCCGGTGGAGCTGTTCGGCCACACGCGTTTTCCCTCCATCGGCGAGTTGCCCTATTTCCTCACCCTCGGCCCGCACGCCTTCTATTGGTTCCAGCTGCAACAACCGCGCACCCATGAGGCCTATCTCGCGGCCCAAGGTTTTGAGCCCGCGCGTCTGGAGGTGGCCGGCACATGGGAAAATGTTCTTCAAGGCCGAGCGCGAACGGCTCTTGAGCGCGCGCTTGCAGCCTATCTGGTAACCTGTCGGTGGTTCGGCGGCAAAGCTAAACCGATTCGGTCGGTAAGAAACATCGACTTCATTCCTTTGTCTGCCGATTCCGTCACCGCCAGCTTGACAACCTGGGAAGTTCAATATGCTGGAGCGAACCCGGAGACCTATCTGCTGCCGTTGGCATTCGCTACGGGAGACCGTCTCTTCGAACTGCGCCAAGCCAGTCCCCAGTCCACAATCGCGCAGCTGACGGTCAAAAAAGATAATCAGGAATCGGAAGGGATTCTATATGATGCCCTTTACGATCCCCGTTTTTGCAAATTGTTAATCGGTATAATCGGGCGTGGGCGGCAATTTAAGGGTGCGACGGCTGAACTCCGTGCCCAGCCCACAAAGGCCTTTCGTGCCCTGCAGGGCGCGCCGGAATCTTCCGCCGAGCCCTCCATGCTTAAGGGCGAACAAAGCAATACATCAATCGTCTATGGCGACCGGCTGATCTTGAAAATCTATCGCCGGCTCACCGAAGGACTCAACCCTGATGTGGAGATCGGCCGCTTTATCACCGATAAAACTTCATTCAGGCAGGTCCCGCCGCTCGCGGGCTTTCTCGAAACCCGCAGAGGACGCGGCGAGCCAACCACGGTCGGTATTCTGCAGGGGTTGATATCCAACGAGGGTGATGCTTGGCGCTATACGCTCGATCATCTTGGCCGTTACTTCGAAGAGATCTTGAGCCGTCATCATCCCGACCCCCAGGAGAGCCGCTCTCCTGGGGCGTCCCTGGCCGATCTAGCGAACCAGGAGTTGCCGTCATTTGCCCAAGAGGTGATGGGCGCTTATTTGTCGTCGGCTCGCCTGCTGGGCCAACGAACGGGCGAGCTCCATGTGGCGCTCGCTTCGGACACTAAAGACCCCGCGTTTGCGCCCGAGCCGTCCACCGCCTTTTATCGGCGCTCCCTTTACGAGAGCCTGCGCACGCTCACCGACCAGTCTCTCTCACTGTTGGAAAAGCGGCTCTCTGGATTGCCCGAAGAGCTTCGGCCCCGGGCGCAAAAGGTGCTCAAACTGGAACCAGCCATTCTCGATCGTTTTCGCCGGATTCTGGAAAGAAAAGTGACGGCCGTGCGAATCCGCTGCCACGGGGACTATCATCTCGGCCAGGTGCTTTTCACCGGAAAGGATTTCGTCATTATCGACTTCGAAGGCGAGCCGGCACGGCCGATCGGCGAGCGCCGGCTCAAGCGTTCGCCGCTTCGGGATATCGCCGGTATGCTGCGCTCCTTTAATTATGCGGCCCTGGCGAAACTGAAAGGTGACGGCATGCGGCCCGAGGATGCCGCCCGACTCCAACCCTGGGCCCGCTACTGGACGCTCTGGGTATCGGTGACTTTTCTCAAGGGCTTCTTCGACGCCACGGCGCAGGCGGCTTTCATGCCTAAATCTCGTGAAGAAATTGACCTCTGGTTGAATGTCTGTCTGCTGGAAAAGGCGGTGTATGAACTGAGCTATGAATTAAACAACCGGCCCGATTGGATCGAGGTTCCGATTGCCGGCATTCTCGAAATTTTGTGCCCAGGCGATACACAGTGACAAGCCATAGTCACCACCATCTGCTGCACGACTTGGCACGGCTGTTTAACGTGCAAACCGCTCACTACGACGGTCTCGGCCGTTTGGTGCAACCATCCGCCGAAGCGACCCTACGCGTCCTGCGCACCCTCGGTGCGGCGGTCAACCGATTCGAAGATCTCCCGGACGCGTTGCGCGAGCGGCGGCAGTTCTTATGGCGCCAGATTATCGAGCCCGTGGTGATCGCCTGGGAGGATACGCCGTTACGATTGACGCTTCGACTGCCGAGACGACTTGCCGAGTGGCCAGTGCGGTATCGAGTCGCTTTGGAAAATGGCGAGCGTCTCGAAGGCCAGTGCCGCAATGATCCACGCGTAAAGGCGGTGGAACGTTCAGTCGAGGGCACGCACTACGTTATCCGGCGAGTCCTGTTACCCGAGCAGCTGCCGCTCGGCTACCATCACCTGCACCTACAAGTGGGCGATCTGGATCTAGAGTCCTATCTGATTTCATCCCGGCTGCACACTTATAGGCCGGCGGAAGCTGATCCTAAAGAGTGGGGCCTGTTTTGCCCTTTATACGCTCTCAGGTCCCAGCAAAGCTGGGGGGCGGGGGATTTGTCTGACCTTGAGCGCTTACTCGATTTTGCCGGCAAAATGGGCGGCGATATCGTGGCCACCCTGCCCCTGCTTTCCGCTTTTCTCGAGGAGCCTTTCAATCCCAGTCCTTACGCGCCCGTAAGCCGACTTTTTTGGAATGAATTCTATCTCGACATCACGCGGATACCCGAAATGCAACGCTGCCCCGGCGCCAGAGCCGTGGTCCAGTCGTCCAGCTTTCGGGCCGAATTGGAAAGCTCCCGACGGGCAGCCTTGGTCGACTACCGCCGGCTGATGGCTCTGAAGCGGAGCGTCCTTCAAGAATTACTGGCCTGCCTCCTCGATCGACCCTCTCGACGGAGAACCAGTTTTGAGGCCTTCATCGCCGCTCATCCCCTGGCTCAGGATTACGCGGCCTTTCGCGCCAAAGTCGACCGTGAGCGCAGGGTCTGGGAACATTGGCCAGCGGCCAGTCGCGACGGAATACTAAGCCCCAACGACTATGATGAGAGCGTTAAGCGGTATCACTTGTTCATTCAATGGCAAGCGCATGAACAGATGCGCACCCTCGGTGAAAAAGCCAAAGGCGGCGGGCCAGCGCTCTATCTGGACTTTCCGCTCGGCGTAAACCGCGATGGTTACGATGTATGGCGCGAGCGCGAGGTCTTTGCATTAGACGCAAGCGGCGGCGCGCCGCCCGACGCTTTTTTCACTAAAGGTCAGGACTGGGGCTTTCCGCCGCTGCAACCCGATGGCTTGCGCCGGCAAGGTTATCGTTACTTCACTCACTGCCTGCGCCATCATCTCCGCTACGCGCGCATGTTGCGGATCGATCACATCATGGGGTTACATCGGCTTTATTGGGTTCCTCGCGGCTTCGCCGCCACGGACGGACTCTACGTCCGTTATCGTGCCGAGGAATTCTACGCGGTTCTGAGCTTGGAATCGCATCGGCATCACGCCCAAATCGTTGGCGAGAACCTGGGCACGGTGCCGCCTTACGTAAATTCCGCCATGGCAAAGCATAAGGTTCACGGCATGGATGTGAGCCAATTTCGGACCGTCGCCGATTTTGGCAATCCGCAGGGAGAGATTGCTCGCGACCGGGTTGCCAGTCTCAACACCCATGACACGCCGACCTTCGCCGGCTTTTGGAATGAAGAAGACATTCAAGACCGGCTCGACCTGGGACTCCTATCAGAAGCGGATCTGTCAAGCCATCGGCACGAGCGCGCCGAGCGACGAGAAGCGCTCATTGCCTATTTGAAATCTCGTGGTTGGTTAAACGAAGATAATCCCAGCGCAGAGGCGGTCCTGCGGGCGTGGCTTTTTCACCTGGCCGGCAGCGATGCGAGCCTGGTGTTGGTGAACTTGGAGGATCTCTGGCTCGAGCCGTTGCCCCAGAACGTTCCCGGCACCTGGCAGGAACGGCCCAATTGGCAGCGTAAGGCGCGCTTCTCGCTAGAGCAAATCGAGCAGATGGATTCGGTCACGGATACGTTGAAAAAGATCGACGAGATCCGCAGCCAAAGGAGGTGAGAGAGAAGCCATGGTTAGTCATGAAGCAATGAGTCTACTGACGGACAACGATCTCTATCTCTTTAACGAGGGCAGCCACTTTCGACTTTACGACAAACTGGGCGCGCATGTCGTGACCCATGCAGGCACAAGCGGCACCTACTTCGCCGTCTGGGCACCGGACGCCGAGCAGGTCTCCGTCATCGGCGACTTCAACGGCTGGAACAAGAAAAGCCACCGGTTGCACCCCAAAGGACAGTCGGGCATATGGGAGGGATTTTTGCCAGACATCGGCAAGGGAACGCTTTATAAATACCATGTCGCCTCGCGGTTTAACGGCTATCGAGTGGACAAAGCCGATCCGTTTTCCATCTTCAACGAAGTCCCACCCAAAACGGCGTCGATCATTTGGGATCTCGATTATTCTTGGGGCGATCAGGAATGGCTGGCATCGCGACGCCACCGCAACGGCCTCGACCGGCCCATGGCGATTTACGAAATGCACGTCGGCTCATGGCGGCGAGTGCTCGGGGAGGGTAATCGCTCTTTGTCGTATCGCGAGCTTGCGCCGCAATTGGCGGATTATCTCCAACGAATGGGATACACTCACGTGGAGTTTCTGCCTATCATGGATCACCCCTTTTTCGGCTCGTGGGGATACCAGATTACCGGATATTTTGCGCCCTCCGGTAATTATGGCACGCCCCAGGATCTCATGGCGCTCATTGACATCTTGCACCAACGCGGCATTGGCGTGATCTTCGATTGGGTGCCGTCACACTTTCCGGCTGATGAGCATGGCTTGGCCTTTTTCGATGGAACGCATCTGTATGAGCACTCTGATCCTCGCCAAGGGTATCATCCCGAATGGAAAAGCTACATTTTCAATTACGGCCGCAATGAGGTGCAGAGTTTTCTCATCAGTAACGCGATTTTTTGGCTGGACCATTATCATGCCGACGGGCTGCGCGTTGATGCGGTCGCATCGATGCTCTACCTTGACTACGCGCGCAAAGAGGGGGAGTGGATTCCCAATCGTTATGGCGGGCGCGAAAATATCGAAGCCATCAACTTCCTTAGGCGGATGAACGAAGAGGTCTACAAGCATCGGCCTGATGTGCAGACGATTGCCGAGGAGTCCACCGCCTGGCCGATGGTCTCGCGGCCCAATTACCTCGGGGGTTTGGGCTTTGGCCTTAAATGGGATATGGGCTGGATGCATGATACGCTCGAATACATGAGCAAGGATTCCCTGTTCCGGCGCTATCATCACAACAAGCTCACCTTTCGGATGATTTACGCGTTTCATGAAAACTTCGTGCTGCCGCTCTCGCACGACGAGGTCGTCTATGGCAAAGGGTCGCTCTTAGGCAAGATGCCGGGCGATGATTGGCAGAAATTTGCGAATCTCCGGGCGCTATTCGGCTACATGTATGCGCAGCCGGCAAAGAAGTTGCTCTTCATGGGGGGCGAATTCGGTCAGTGGCGGGAGTGGGTGCACGACGCGAGTTTGGAGTGGGATCTGTTGGATTATCCCCTTCATGCCGGGCTGCAAAGATGGGTGCAAGATCTCAATTGGCTCTATCGAAACGAGCCCGCGCTACACGAGCTGGATTGTGACCCGGGAGGTTTCGAATGGATCGACTGCGATGACGCCGACAGCAGCGTGGTGAGCTTGATCCGCAAAGGTAAATCGAGTGCGGCCGTGATTTTGGTGCTGTGTAATTTTACTCCCGTGCCGCGCTACAGCTATAGGGTGGGAGCGCCACGCGGCGGCCGGTGGCAAGAGGTCTTAAACAGCGATGCGGCGGAATACGGCGGCGGCAACATGGGCAATTTGGGCGGCGTGGATACGGCGCCGGTGGGGCTGCACGGCCGCCCCTATTCGCTGACGCTCACGCTCCCTCCGTTGTCGGTATCGTTTTTCAAAAGCGCGATGTAAGGGTAGTGAAAACCGGGTTGACGATTGAACGAGCGATGAAGCCACAGGCATGAGAATCGCCATGCTATCTCCGGAGATCACCCCGTTTGCCAAGACCGGCGGCCTGGCTGATGTCGTGGGGACGCTTTCGCTCGCGCTCGAACGACGCGGACATGAACTCTGTTTGATCATGCCGGCTTACCGCTGTGTGTTGCGGGAACATTTTACTCTGGAAGAGACTCCGCTTAAGCTCGCCGTCCCCGTTTCTGACCGACATGAAGAGGGATCGGTCCTCAGAACCAGAATCGGCCAAAATATCTCCGTTTATTTTATCTGTGCACAGCGTTACTTCGACCGGGACGGTCTGTATGGCACGTCGCATGGAGATTATCCGGACAATGCTCAACGCTACGTGTTCTTCAGTCGCGCTGCTCTGGAAGTTTTGCGTCAGGAGCCGGTGGAGGTCGTTCACTGCCACGACTGGCATTGCGGCTTGTCGATCGTTTTTTTAAAAACGCAGCGTCATCGGTATCCGGAATTGATTTCTGCGAAAACTGTACTGACCGTGCATAACCTGGGGTTCCAAGGAATATTTGGGGAATCGCAATGGCACCTATTAGATCTGGACAAGAGCTACTTTACTTCCAACCATTTGGAGTTCTACGGCAACGTCAACTTTCTCAAAGGCGGCCTCACCTTTGCCGATAAGATTACCACCGTGAGTCCGAGCTATGCCAGAGAGATCATGGATATGGAGCAGGGCTTTGGCCTCGATGGGGTGCTTCGACAGCGCGCGCCAGACGTCGTCGGGATCCTGAACGGAGTGGATTACGAGCAGTGGAGCCCTCAAACTGACCCGTTCATTGCCAAGCGGTACAGCGAGCATAATTTGACGGCCAAACGCGTCTGCAAGAAGAGTTTACAGCAGAATCTCGGTCTACCCGGACAGTCGGATGTGGCCTTGCTCGGGATGATCTGCCGTCTCACGTCGCAAAAGGGTATCGATCTCGTCGAGAAGATTTTTGACGCATTGATGGAGCGGGAGCTTCAGATGGTTCTCCTAGGCAAGGGCGAATTGCGCTACGAGCAGTTTTTCATGAGCGCCGCGGCCTGTTTTTCCGAAAAGTTTGCGGCGCGCATTGGTTTTGACGAAGCCTTGGCGCATCAGATCGAAGCCGGCGCCGATATTTTCTTGATGCCATCTCTGTATGAACCCTGCGGTCTTAACCAGATGTTTAGCCTCAAGTATGGTACAATTCCCGTCGTGCGCGCGGTCGGCGGCTTGAAAGACACGGTGCAAGACTATGACAGCGAAAAGTGGACCGGCACCGGTTTCGTTTTTGGTCCTTACGAGGCGCAGGCGCTGTTGGAAGCCATCGAGCGGGCCTTGCGAGTCTTTAAAGACAAAAACGCTTGGACCGCGATTCGCCGCCAAGCGATGAGCATGGATTTCTCATGGGATCGGTCGGCTGAGCTCTATAGCGCGCTGTACCAAGAGCTGGCAAATTGAGGAGCTCTCACCGAGAGAATCGCCAATGTATGTCTTAGGCATTGTACTCGCGGGGGGGCAGGGCGAACGCCTTTACCCGTTGACCGAACACCGGGCAAAACCTGCTGTCCCGTTCGCGGGAAGGTACCGCATCATCGATTTCGTCCTCTCCAACTTCGTCAATTCCGGAATTCTCTCGATCTACGTTCTCACCCAGTTCAGAGCTCAATCTCTGCTCGAACACCTGGATAAAGGTTGGCGCACCAGTGATTTTCTCGGGGATCATTTTATCACCGCGGTTCCCGCTCAGATGCGGCTGGGCAAAGAGTGGTATCAAGGCACCGCCGACTCGGTCTATCAGAATCTATTTCTAATCGAGAGACATGGCCCCAAACTCGTAGCCATCTTCGGCGCGGATCACGTCTATCGGATGAATATTCGTCAAATGATAGACAATCATCAAAAGAACGGCGCGGACGTCACCGTCGCGGCGCTACCGGTGAAAGCCAGTGAGGCGACACCGTTCGGCGTCATGGGAGTCGATTCCGACTGGCGCATCGTTGGCTTTGAAGAAAAGCCCAGAGCGCCGAAAACCATTCCCGGGGAGCCGGACTCCTCGTTGGTTTCCATGGGCAACTATCTCTTTAACGCCGACATCTTGGTGCATGCCTTGACCGCCAATGCGGATAACACTTCAAGCAATCATGATTTCGGCCGCGATCTGATCCCGGCGCTGATCAAAACCAACAGGGTTTATGCCTACGATTTTAGGAAGAACCGCGTGCCCGCGCCTTTCAAGGGCGAGGAGGCGAGCTATTGGCGGGATCTCGGAACGCTAGAAGCCTACTACGAGGCCAGCATGGACCTCTGTTCTGTGGATCCATCGTTCAATCTGTACAATCGCGGTTGGCCGCTTCGGACCGTGGGATACGGCGATCCGCCGGCGAAGTTCGTGTTCGACTGGCAAGACCGCCAAGGGCGGGCGGTCAACTCGGTCGTAAGCGAAGGCACGATTATCAGCGGGAGCTTGGTGCGCAACTGCGTTGTCGGGCGAAATGTGCGAATTCATAGTTATAGCCAAATTGAAGACTCCGTGATTATGGACTGGGTAGAAATTGGACGGGGCTCTAAGATTCGCCACGCCATCATCGATAAATCAAATATCATCCCCGCCGGCACCGAAATCGGTTACGATCTCGAAAAGGACCGAAAGCGTTACTTCGTGTCCGAAAGCGGGATAGTCGTGTTGGCCCGTGCTGAGCGAAGGACCGACTGGAGTTTGGTCCCGCCATAAGGTTTCGTCCGTCTTTGCGTTGCTCGCCCGCATAGCGGGTTTTACAGGCCGGCACATCATCCGTCATCAGGGAGGCAATCAGGATTGCGATTTAGCGTTGGAGCGCATTATTTTGGCGAAAAGCGATGTTCCTTTCGAGTCTGGTCTCCACGGGCATCCACCGTCGATCTGCTTTTGCTCGACCCCGCTCAGGCGACGGTTCCTCTGAATAGCACCGGTGAAGGATATTTCGAAGCCGAGGTTGAAAATCTGCCTGCCGGAACGCTGTACCGCTATCGCCTCGACGGCGGCAAAGAGCGGCCGGATCCCGCATCCCGGTCGCAACCCCAAGGGGTCCATGGCCCTTCCCAGGTGGTGGACCCCGATTTTCGTTGGGAGGACGATTGCTGGTTCGGGCTGCCTTTGCAGGATTACGTCATTTACGAACTGCACGTCGGAGCGTTCTCAGCCGAGGGAACGTTCGAGGCGATTATCCCTCATCTGGTCGACCTCAAAACCTTGGGCGTCACGGCTGTGGAGCTCATGCCGGTTGCGCAATTTCCCGGCAGTAGAAATTGGGGCTACGATGGCGTCCACCCCTTCGCACCCCAGAACTCCTACGGGGGATCGCATGGGCTGAAACAGCTGATTAACGCCTGCCACAAGCTGGGCATGGCGGCGGTTCTCGATGTTGTCTACAACCACCTCGGCCCCGAAGGAAATTATCTGTCGGATTTCGGCCCTTACTTCACAGATCGTTATAAGACCCCATGGGGGCTGGCAGTGAATTTTGACGGACCCGACAGCGATCACGTGAGACGCTATTTTATCGATAACGCGCTTTATTGGAGCACCGAGTATCATTTCGATGCGCTTCGCCTGGACGCCGTCCACGCGATCCTGGACAACTCGCCCTTCACGTTTCTGGAAGAGTTGGCGGAGACGATCCACGAGCACGCCAAGAGGCTGAACCGTCAAATTTTTCTGTTTCCCGAAAGCGCAGCCAATGACTCACGGCTGATCCGCGCGCGGGAGCTCGGCGGCTACGGCCTGGACGCCCAGTGGAACGACGATTTCCATCATGCCCTGCGCGGTGTGCTGACCGGCGAGCGCAACGGATACTTTCAAGATTACGGCGAATTCCGACAATTCGTGAAGGCTTGCCGAGATGGATTCGTGTATTCAGGCGAATATTCGAAGTATCGCCGGCGGCGACACGGAAGCTCGGCCCGAGACATTCCGGCGGAAAGGTTTATTGTCTTTTCTCAGAATCACGATCAAGTGGGCAATCGCATGCTCGGCGAACGGCTAACGCAGCTCGTCGGTTTCGAGGAGCTGAAACTCGCTGCCGGCGCCGTCCTCCTGTCACCGTTTATTCCGATGCTGTTCATGGGAGAGGAATATGGCGAAACTGCGCCGTTTCAGTATTTCATCAGCCACGGTGACCCTGAACTGATAGAAGCCGTGCGCCGGGGAAGGCGCGACGAGTTCGCCGCGTTCGGCTGGCAAACTGAACCGGCCGATGTTCAGGACGAGGGCACTTTTTTCCGGGCAAAACTCAATCACGATCTGCGACGCGAAGGACATTTTCAAGCCCTGTGGGAGTTCTATCAAGAGTTGATTCGGCTGCGCAAAACGCTCACGCCGCTGGCCCGGCTAAGTAAAGAGCGTTGCGAGGTCACCGGCTTAGATGACGACCGCGTTCTGCTCCTGCGGCGTTGGAATGACGGCGAAGAAGTCGTTTCAGGGTTCAATTTCAATCACTCCGCAGTCTCGATCGCTTTGCCCACAGCTCCCGGCCGATGGCATACAGCGCTCGATTCCACTGACCTTCGGTGGGACGGCAGCGGAAGCCTCCTCCCTCCGACTCTCAACACGGATGGAAACCTAACGCTGACTTTGCAACCCAAATCGCTGGCGGTATTCGAGAGGGTCTCTAACGCAGCAACAAAAAACTCAACGATTCAGCTTTGATGGAACGTTATATCTGCATTCATGGGCACTTTTATCAGCCGCCGCGAGAGAATCCTTGGCTTGAGGCGATCGAGCTTCAAGACGCCGCGTATCCTTATCACGATTGGAACGAGCGCATTACGGCGGAGTGTTATGCGGCGAATTCCGTTTCGCGCATTCTCGACGGCGATAACCGGATCGTTGAGCTCATCAACAACTACTCGAAGATTAGCTTCAATTTCGGTCCCACCCTTCTCTCCTGGCTCGAGGCCAAAGCGCCCGACGTCTACGCAGCGATACTGGAAGCCGATCGGGAAAGTCAGAGCCATTTTTCCGGCCACGGCTCGGCCCTGGCTCAAGTCTACAATCATATGATTCTGCCACTGGCCAACAGCCGGGATCGGTATACTCAAGTTTTGTGGGGCATTCGCGATTTTGAGCGCCGCTTTAAACGCGCGCCGGAAGGCATGTGGCTGCCGGAAACCGCCGTGGATCTTCAGTCTCTGGAAATTCTGGCCCAGCTGGGGATTCGCTTCACGATTCTCGCGCCGCACCAGGCTGGCCGCGTGCGACGCATTGGTGGACGCGCCTGGCGTGATGTGAGCGGCGGCCGCATCGATCCGACGCAGGCCTATGAACAGCGATTACCTTCGGGTCGCAACATCGTTCTGTTCTTTTACGACGGTCCGATCTCACGCAGCGTCGCCTTCGAAGGCTTGCTTTCTCGTGGCGAGCATTTCGCCAATCGGCTTCTCGGCGCCTTCAACCAAGAACGCGATTGGCCGCAGCTGGTGCACATCGCCACGGACGGCGAAAGCTATGGACATCACCATCGTTTCGGCGACATGGCTTTGGCCTATGCCTTGAACTACATCGAGTCTCACCAGCTGGCCCGCCTAACGAATTACGGAGAGTACCTTGCACGGCATCCGCCGACACACCAGGCGGAAATCATCGAGAAAACCTCTTGGAGCTGCTTTCATGGCATCGATCGCTGGTGGAGCCATTGCGGCTGCAACTCCGGCGGCCATCCGGGCTGGAACCAAGAGTGGCGCACGCCTTTGCGCAACGCTCTGGACGGAGTGCGCGACTCGCTCGCCTTGCCTTTCGAAGACAAAGGCCGGGTGCTTTTGAAAGATCCCTGGGCGGCGCGCAACGATTATCTAAGCGTGGTTCACGATCGTTCAACGGAAACCCTCGAACGATTCCTTGACCGTCACGCGGTTCGGCCGCTCGGCGAAACCGACTCGATCACGGTTTTAAAGCTGCTCGAGCTGCAGCGTCATGCGATGCTCATGTACACGAGCTGCGGTTGGTTCTTCGACGAGATCTCGGGCGTCGAAACCGTGCAGGTCATGCAATTTGCCGGGCGCGCCCTCCAGCTCGGCCAAGAACTCTTCGGCGATTCTTTGGAGTCATCATTCGTCGAACGCCTGGCCTTAGCCAAGAGCAATGTTCCCGAGCACGGAGATGGGCGCAACGTTTACGAGAAATTCGTGCGCCCCGCGATGGTGGACTGGGAAAGAGTCGCAGCCCACTACGCCGTGAGCTCGCTGTTCGAGAACTATACGAAGGAAACGAAAATTTATTGCTTCGCGGCGGAACGACAAGACTATCAGCTTTTCGAAGCGGGTTTGGCCAAGATGGCCGCGGGACGGGTGAAGCTAATCTCGGAAGTCACCCGCGAATCTTCGGTGCTGAGCTTCGGCGTCCTCCACATGGGCGATCACAACGTCAACGGCGGCGTGCAACCGTTCGAGGACGAAAACGACTATCAAGAGCTAACCCGGGAAGCGATCGAGCCCTTTACGCGCGCCGACCTCGCCGAAGTGATCCGGCTGATGGACCGGCGTTTTGGGGAGTCGAACTATTCCCTGAGATCGCTGTTCCGGGACGAGCAGCGGAAGATCTTGGATCAGATCTTATCGTCGAACTTGCGAGAGACGGAAGCGATTTATCGCCAGATTTATGAGCACCGCGCGCCGATGATGCGGTTCCTCACCAACCTGCGTATTCCGCTTCCCAAAGCCTTCTATGCGGCGGCTGAATTCGTTCTGAATGGAAATTTGCGCGAGGCTTTGGAGCAAGCAAAGATCGACGCGGAGCGGATTCAGACGTTGCTCGAGACGGCAAAGCTCGAGGGCGTGTCCCTGGACAAGGCCACCCTGGAATTCGCTTTCCGCCACAATCTCGAACGCATCGCCGAACAGCTCGTCGATGATCCGACGCTGGATCTCCTGCAGCAGCTTGATCATGCAACGAGTTTGATCCGCGCTTTGCCTTTCGGCGTGGATTTATGGAAAGTCCAAAACGGCTATTATCGACTATTGGAAAACGTTTATCCGCAAATGCAGCAACGGAAGGCTCTTGGTGACGAGTTCGCCCAGACTTGGATCGACTGTTTTCAGGCGCTCGGGAAAAAACTCGGGATCAAAGTCCCGTAACCCGTAGCCGCGGCTTGGCTCGAGTCATCACTCCGCTGTTTGTTCATGAACTAGGATGCGCGTACCGACTGCCACATATCGACTTCAACTGCACAAGGGCTTCGGTTTTTCGCAGGTCAAGGAATTGATCGACTATCTTTACGATCTCGGCATTTCCGACATTTACGCATCGCCGATTTTTAAAGCAAGGGCGGGTAGCCTGCACGGCTATGACGTCGTGAACCCCAATGAGATCAATCCGGAGCTTGGCAGCCCGGATGAGTTTGCCGCATTGAGCGAGGAATTGCGGCGCCGGGATATGGGTTGGCTCCAGGATATCGTTCCCAACCACATGGCCTATGATTGTGAAAACGGCATGTTGATGGATGTGCTGGAGAACGGTCTCAACTCCGGCTACGCGGACTTTTTCGACATCGAGTGGGACCATCCGGTGGAAAGCATGCGCGGCAAGGTGCTGGCTCCTTCGCTGGGGCAGTTCTACGGCCAATGCCTGGAGAATGGCGAGCTCGTTTTAAAGTACGATGCCCAAGGTTTGGCCATCCACTATTACCAACAGCGATTCCCGATCAATGTGGAATCTTATGCGCAGGTGATGGCGCCGAGCGTGCGGGAGCTCCGCAGGGAATTGGGGCCGCAGCACCCGGACCTGATCAAGCTCTTGGGCGTTCTTTATACCCTCAAGAATCTGCCGTCGAGCGCGGAGAGCCGAGAGCGAGCCGAGCAAATTGTTTTTATCAAAAGCATGCTCTGGGAGCTGTATACGACCAATGACGAAATCAAGAAGTTCTTCGATAAGAACATCGTGCGCTTCAACGGTCGCCCGGGCGATCCCGAGAGCTTCAACGATCTCGATCAGCTGTTGTCGCAACAACATTACCGTTTGTCATTCTGGAAAGTCGCGTCGGAGGAGATCAATTATCGGCGATTTTTCAGCATCAATGATCTCATCTCGCTTCGTATGGAGGACGCGAGAGTTTTTGACGCGACGCATGCGCTGTTGTTTGAGCTTATCCGCGATAGAAAGATTACCGGACTACGCATCGACCACATCGATGGGCTTTACGATCCGGCGGCTTACCTAGCACAGCTCCGCGGCCGTGCGGGAGATTTCTACATCGTGGTCGAAAAGATCCTGGACCTTGACGAACGGCTGCCCAAGGACTGGCCGGCGTGCGGCACGACCGGTTACGACTTTACCAACTACGTGAACGGTCTGTTTTGTCAGAGCCGTCACGAGCCGCAACTGTCCCAATTTTATGCGCGCTTTACCGGATTCAACCCAACCTACGAAACCCTGGTTAGTGAAAAGAAGCGTTTGCTGATCGGCAAGCACATGGCGGGTGACGTTGACCGGCTAGCCCATCTGCTGAAGCGGATATCGAGCCGGGACCGTTATGGAGGCGACATCACGCTCTATGGATTGCGGCGAGCCTTGGTCGAGGTATTAACCTTCTTTCCCGTTTATCGAACCTATATTAGCCCGCACAGCTTCAGCGATTCGGATCGAGAACGCATTCGCGAGGTGATGCAAAAGGCCAAGGAAACGAATCCCGGCCTGTTCCTTGAACTCGCTTTCATCGAGAAATTTCTATCGTTGGAATATTCCGACCACCAGACGGAGGAAGAGAAAAGTCAGTGGGTTCATTTCGTGATGCGCTTACAGCAACTCACCGGACCGCTGATGGCCAAAGGCTTCGAAGATACGACACTTTATATTTACAATCGCCTGCTCTCCCTCAACGAGGTCGGCGGAAAGCCGGTAAAATTTGGAATTTCCCCGGACACCTTTCATGAATTCAATCAACATCGGTCACAGGAGTTCCCGCGCACGCTGAATGCCACCTCCACTCACGACACGAAGCGCGGCGAAGATGTTCGCGCGCGCATCAACGTGCTCTCGGAAATGCCCGACGAATGGGAAGAAAACGTGGTGAACTGGAGCCGAATCAACCGACCCCACAAACATATCGTGAAGGGCCGAGAAGTGCCCGATCGCAACGACGAGTATTTTCTCTACCAGTCGCTGATCGGCGCCCTCCCGCTGAGTGAAGATGAGTGGCCTAAATTTCGGGAACGAGTGAAAGCTTACATGATCAAAGCGGTGCGGGAGGCGAAAGTTTACACGGAATGGCTGAAGCCCGATGCGGCCTACGAAGAGGGATTTCTTTCTTTTATCGATGGGATTTTGGCACCATCAAATTCTTTCTTGGGCGCCTGCGTTCCCTTCGCGCGTAAAGTCGCTCATCTAGCGGTTCTTAATTCGCTGTCTCAGACGTTGGTTAAGATTGCATCTCCCGGCGTGCCGGATTTTTTTCAGGGCACCGAATTCTGGGAGTTGAGCTTCGTTGATCCGGATAACCGGCGGCCAGTCGACTTCCGCTCACGAAGGGAGCTCCTGAAGGAAATCAAACGTCGAGAGGCCAAAAACCCCATCGGTCTCGTGAGGGATCTGCTTCTGCACTGGCCGGATGGACGGGTGAAACTCTATCTAATCTACAAGGCTTTGCATCTTCGTCGGATGCGTCAACGGCTCTTTCAGGAAGGAACCTATAGGAGACTTTTCGCTTCCGGCAATGCCAAAGACCACGTTTGTGCGTTCGCCAGACAAGAGGGCGAAGCCTGGGCGGTCGTTATCGCTCCGCGTCTCACCACGGGAATCGTCGGTCAAGAGAATTTGCCTTTAGGCAAAGAGTCTTGGGGCGAGTGTACGCTTCTTTTAAACGATGACTTTCCGGACCGCTGGCGGAGCGTATTTACGGCAGAAACCGTTGAAACTTCTCAGACGCCGCAAGGGAAAGGCATATCCGTTGCTGATGCTTTACAAAACTTTCCGGTAGCGCTGCTTGTGCCAGCAGAGTTTGAATCCGCTGTTGCCATGCATGAAGCCGGCGGCCCGCCGACTCCGCGGTGGAGCTAAGCCTCGGGCGCACTCAAGATCTGTTCGACGGCCTCGCTCCAACCCGCCGGGCCAAGCTTCATGGTCTTCTTTATACCGGCTAGATTCTGGGTAATGGTCGAGTCCCAAGACCTATCGGACTTCCTGATCAAAATAGGCGTCTCCACCTCGCGAAGCATGGGCAAATCGGGGCCCGAGTCGCCTAGGCCGACGCTTCGGATGGCGGGATGGATTCGCCGGTAAAGCTCGAGAACTTTTCTGGTCGCTTTACCCTTATCGCTGCCGCGACTCAGGTGAAAAAAGCGGTCGCCTTGAGTGATCCTAAAACCCTTCGTTCGTAAAGCGGTGAAAAGTCTTCCATAGTTAATCTGTCTTACAATAAAAGGCTCATCATATTCCCTTTCAGAGGCCGCCTGGGCATTCTTTCTCGGTAAACCGGTCAACTGGGAAATTTCTTGTACCGTCATCTCGCCAAAGGATCGAATAGAAACGTGATGGTTCTGTGCACCTTCCAGCAACGCAGGGCGTAGAACGTCGAGCCTTTCGCCCAATTCCAGGATGTGGAATTTTCCTCGCACTTTCGCGTTCTCGATGGGGAAAGGAAAGTAGTCAGGCAGAAAAAAAATGGCGCCGCCATTCTCGACGATGAAGGGGTCCTTGAGCTCGAGTTCATGCCACAGAGGCTCCATTTCGCTGCGGGTTTTGCTCGAGCAAAAAACCAGCGGAATTCTCAAAGCTTGAAGCTTTCGTAAGGTCGGCAGACTCGCTTCGTAGCTATAGGTCTGTCGATCGAGGAGGGTTCCGTCCAGATCGCTGACGATGACCAACTGAGGGGAGTTCAATACGACTCGCGCCTTTCCGCAAAGCCCGTGCGGGTTCGCTTGTTCCGGTACTCAGGGATAGACATCATCGGCGGACGTTCCCGATCTTGAATCGCTTTGAGCTCCAGGGCGTAACCTTGACCCCAATGTTTGATGAGCTTCATGCTACGGTTGACCTCGTCCATGAGTTCGATCCGATTTTTCTCCTGGAGTCGCTGCATCACGACTTGGAGTATGGCAAAAGACATTTGACTGAGAGCCGCTAGCGACTGGTTGCGATGAATGCGTTCTTCGAGATCGACCTGCGCGATCGCGCGGAGACCGAACTCGTTAAAGAGATCGATCAATAACCCAGTTTCAACACCGTAGCCGGTGAAGAACGGCATGCGCTCAAGAGCGGTCCTGCGCCCGGCGTACTCACCGGCCAACGGTTGGATCATGCCGGAAAGCTCGGGATAGAACAGATTGAGCAGGGGCCGAATGGTAAGTTCCGTTACCCGACCGCCTCCTTCGGAAAAGAGCTTGCCGTCAGCTTTGAGCGGACGACGATAGAACCCTTTCACGTATTGAATCTCCGGCCGCCGCAACAGAGGTCCCACCAGGCCGTAGACGAAACCCGGGTAAAAGTTCTTGATGTCGGTATCCACCCAGGCAATGATGTCACCGCGAAGTACAAACAGGCTTTTCCACAAAGCCTCGCCTTTGCCGCGATGGGAGCCGTGATCTGCAAGAATTTCCTGATGGACACAGGTGGGTATACCGATTTCACGAGCGATCTCGACGGTGTCGTCGGTCGAGCCCGAGTCGATAAGCACGATCTCATCCAGTAAACGGACTTCATCGAAAAGTTTTTCTTTGATGGTGCGGATGATGTTTCCGACGGTTTCGGCTTCGTTCAAGGCTGGCAGCCCCAAACTGATAGTTACTCCTTGCTTTTTCTTTAACTCCAGGAGTTTTCCAAGTTCTTCGAACTCCTGCCGATGAAACGTGTTCTCCGCAAACCACTGATCCACGCGCTCGGATAGATCTTTGGGCCGTAGCAAACTTTGTCTCTGGCTCCAGGCGATGAACGGTTCCGGAGTCTTAACGACCAACAGGGGCTTTTCAGTCGCTTTGGCAATCGGCTCAACCACCGGCCCCAAAAAAAACGAGTGGGGCTCGGCAGTCGCGTTGGCACCGATGATCACGAGATCGTGTCTTGGCGCCTCCTGAAGTATGGCGTCCTTGGGATCCCCTTGGACGGTGACGATGCGTTTCACTTGAGGATGGAACCGCAGTCTTTGGATAAAAGTATGATACAGGGCTTCCTCGGCCTGTGGGTAGACGAACCGTTGCTGGCAATGAAGAATAGTGATCTCCCCTCCATAAGAGCCGGCAAGTTGGGCCGCAATCCACAGTGCGAACTCAGCGTAAGGCCCGCCACGGATAGGAAGAAGGATCCGCTTACAAACCGAAAGGTCACCCATGCGCGCCACCAGCAAGTTACAAGGCGGCGCTGCAAGCAACCGATCGATGGTGCGACCGAAAAGAAGTTCCTCGGAGCTGGCGGTCCCCTTCCAGGGTATAACGAGCAAATCGCAGCCTTCTGCGTCTACGCATTCGGCAATGCTTTCGGTGAGACTGTGCGAAACCCGCACAAGGATTTGAAGCTCGATACGTTCGTCCGGAAGGAACATGTCGTTGAGCGCGACGCGAGAGTCGCGTGCCTCTTCCGCCCCCTCGCTGAGAGAGGCTTGCTCTGGAACCCGAATGACGTTGAGGAGAATGACTTTTCCCTGGGAGGCTAACAGGCGAGCGGCTAGGCCGAGGTTGAATTCGGCATCCGCGGCATTAACGATGGGGATCAGGATCTTGGAGTGTTGCATGAGTTCTTCGATTGCGGGGAAATTCCAGACCTATGCTTCAGACACCCAACCCCTTTTGCAGTATTCCCTCGGCTTGAGGCTCTTTCTCTCCCGCATCCCACACGTTTAGCAGGTAAGATTTTTCTTGCTCGAAGACCTCTGCTTGGTCCTCGATGACGCGCTCCGACTCCGCCGTCGTCATGTCTGTGGTTTCATTGATAAATGAGGCCACTCGGGCTTCGTAGAGAGGACTGATGATATCGACGAGCTTGGCGCGATCCTTTGACCAACGGTGAAAGGTGGCCGCGGTTTCATAAAGAATATGAGCCCAGCCTGACGCGGGCAGAACAAAACCTTTAGCATCCATGCCTGCCAACCGCTCGACTGTGACGTAGCTCTCGGGGAATAGAATCTGTTTCCAGGTTGCGCCGAAGTGTTGGAATCCGAGCTTGAAATCTTGCATCAAAAGCTCCTGGTTGACTTTTATCGGCTCCGGCTCCGACAGTCCCTGGGCTCCGAAAGTGTCCACCGGCTGACTGCCGTGAACATCCTTCCAAACCGGGAAATGCTGTTCCATCAGCGTGAAGAGCGTCCAAACGACCTGGCGAAACATGGGACCGAGCGATGAGGCGGGGTCTTTCGGATCGTGGACCTTCATTCCCAGATTGGCCTGGCAGACCTTAAACCCGTGAGCAATGGCCTGCGTGGTCATCCAAATGTCAATGCCGAAACGGGCCACATCGCTCGTCCAAACATTGTGCGAAACATAGGATTCAATCGTTTTGCGACCTAATCCGAA
>DASQUN010000777.1:0-5500 GCA_035641275.1 Candidatus Udaeobacter sp.
GACGCACGGCATGGCTCGGCACGCTTCAGCCTGCAGCGCCTGGGCCCGGCCGATTTCGCCGCCATCCGGTGTCGCGGCGGAGTTGAGTGACATATTCTGTGCTTTGAATGGGGCGACGCGATAACCGTCGTCGGCAAAGACGCGTCCCAAACCCGCGGCGAATATTGACTTCCCCACGTGCGATGCAGTGCCCAAAATCATCAAAGCGTGTTTGCGTTGCGTTGCGTTCATTTCTACTCGTTCGCGCTTACGCGCAGGACTCGGCGAGGTACAGCCATTTGATCCAGTCGCCGTCCTTTACGAGATACCGTTCCACAGAGACGTTAGATCTAACGCCGTTGACCTCGAAGCGCCACCCGCGGTCGCTGGCGAAGTCATTTTTAATTCCGTCGATCTCCTCGACAAAATGTTCCATACCATATTTAGGAAATGTAGCGATGGGCAGTTGGTTCGACAAAACGTCGAGAACCGTACTCTTTTCAGGAACGGCGGTCTTTTTTTCGAAAGATGGTCGCCCGGCGGGTCCGAAATCGATGGTTATCGTAACTACGATCATCTCGCTCTCAATGCTTTCCGATGGCTACGGTCCGGGCTCACCAGCGAAAAGTCGAGCCTCTACTTTCCAAAAATGGCCCGAAGACCGAGCAAGAAATTCAGCGGCCGAGCACGGAAGCCGTCTGCTTCTTCGTATCTCTTGTTTAAAAGGTTTTCGACCTTGCCAAAAAGCCTGACTTCTTGCACCAGGGCAAGCTGTACGGGCAGTTGATACGAGCCTGCCAAATCGAACCGGACATATCCCGGTTTCTTGATATTGCCGCCTGTGAACGAGTCAGTATCATCCCGCCTGCCCACGATATGCGTGTCGAGATTCATCCGAAAGCGCTCATAGGAATAATTCACGTTCACGTTGCCGCGATGCCTGGGGCGACGGAGCAGCCGGCCGTTCGCCGTGTCCCAGTCGAGATAAGTGTAATTGGCGCCGATCGACAGGAAGGAGAAAAGCTTGACGTCCATCAACCACTCTACGCCGTCGAAGCGCGCCTTGCCGAGATTCTCAGCGCGCACGCAAAAAGCCGGGTCCGTCGGGTCGGGAGTTGGGCCCGTGCCGATCAAGTCGCTCACCTCGCGGTGAAAAAAAGTTGCCGCCAGCTTTACGCGGTCGCTGAAAATAGTTTGTTCGACTCCCGCGTTCAGCTCCCAGCTTTTCTCCGGGCCTAGGTCGCGGTTTCCGAAAGCAGCGCAGCCGAAGGCCGGCGGGAAAAACAATTCATTGAGTGTGGGAGCCTTGAACCCCTCTGCATAGCCGGCTTTAAGCCTAGTTCCGGTTACGCGAAAGAGATAGGAAGAGGAAATCGAAGGACTCCATTCGGTGCCAAACGTTTGGTGGTCATCCAAGCGGACGCCGGGAACCACGATGAGCCGATCGTCCAGCAATTTAATCTGCTCTTGAACGTAATATCCCATGTTGCGGATCGCCTTGTTGGTTTCACCGGCAGGAACTCCATCGAAACTGCTGGAGGTGCTGGCTTTTCTGCGTTTGAACTCCGTGCCAAAAGTGGTCGTACTCCATTCGCCCAAGCGGTAGTTGGTCTGAAATTCCGCGTTGCTGATTTGGGGACGAAACCGGCTGCGAGTTCTGCTATCGCAGGGAAAACCGAAAGAAACACAATCGCTAAGAGGGTCAGGATCGTCCGTGTCTTTTATGTTTTCTTTAAAAATTGACCCCGAGATACGATAGTCCCATTCCTTCACAATCCGCTGCTCCCATTCCAACTTTCCCAGGTACTGAGATGTGGCTTCCCGAGAGTTGGGATCCTTCGCGCCGGGCACGAAGTTGTTGCTGTTGAACAGCCCGAGATCCGTCTTAATAAACCGAAAGATCCCCTTTAGATTGGTGTCTTCGGTAAATTTGTAATCCAGCCGCCCCGACGTAGCCAGGTTTCGGTAGTCATCGTTGACGCTGCGAAATCCGTCGCTTTCCAGCCGAGCCGCGCTGAATGCGTAGCCGAGTTTGCCGACGCCACCGCTCAGGGTGAGAGTTTGGCGGTTGGTCCAACCGTTGCCGCCTTCCGCAGACAATCCTAGCCGCATCGGTCCTTGGCCTTTTTTTGTGATGATGTTGATCACTCCGCCGATGGCTTGCGAACCGTAGAGATTTCCGCCGGCGCCCCGGAGAATTTCGATTCGTTCAATGTTTTCCGTTGTCAAATGGGCGAAGTTGAAAGCGCCGGCGGTTGTGCTGTTAACCTCGACGCCGTCGATCAGGACCAGTACGTGATCAGACTCAGAGCCGCGAATGGAAACTGTCGTGCCGGTCCCGCGGGAGCCTGTTTGCACCACGTCGACGGCGGGCACGTTGCGCAAAACCTCCAACACCGTCTCAGCCTGTTGAGCCTCAATTTCCTTCTCAGTGATTACCGTAGCCGACGTTGTAACTTGGTCCAGAGGAGTTTCCGTGCGTGTTGCCGTCACGAAAACCGGTGGGAGGTCTGCCTCCGGCGTGGGCGCAGCTGCCCGAGAAAAATCAGGAAGGACGACAAAAATGATAACTAAGAGGAAATACATAAAGCCTCCTTTCCCGCGAAAGGGGAATGTTGAGGCAGATCGGATAGGTCTCCTGGCTCGGGCTTCGACCTACTCACCGCGCCTTCCCATCGATGGATTCAAGGTATAAAAGATAAGGGATGGATGAATTTTTTCATCCGTCATCCCTCCGCCTTCATCCTTGCTTTTGCGACAGTGGCTCTCCGGCGGCTTTCGTATCCCTTACAGTTGCGGGGCAGCAGGGGAATTCCCGCCCCTCCCCTTTCCCCGCCAATTTTGGATTTTGGATTGCCGATTTTGGATTGGGCGCTGAATCTAAAATCCAAAATCTAAAATCGAAAATCGGGGGCGGGTAAGGAGAAGCGCAAGTCACCCCTTTCCCTTACATCCGTCTGCGGTGAATAAATCTGCTCGGCGATACCTCCTTCAAATGGTCATCTCTCTCTTGCGTCTGTGAGCCGAAAATCGATCGGAATCCTCACCCAGGTTTCTACCGGCCTGTCGCCGTAGCGGGCTGGCGAAAAGCGCCAGCGCTTTATCGTTCTGGCTGCCGTCTGATCCAACGCTTCGCTGCCTGAACTGCGATTCACTTCCACTCGTTTTGATCGTCCTTCTTCATCCACCAACACTCGGAGCAAGACCCGTCCTTCTCTACCTTCTCTTCGCGCCCCATCGGGGTATTCCGGCTTGGGACTGTAGGCATATCTCGCCTCCACGAAATTCACACTCGCATGTCCTTCTCCAGTTCCAACTCCAAAACCTACACCGCGGCCAGAGTCGCCATTCCCGGAAGATAGACCCTCTCCACCACCTCCATTTTCCGGTTGGGCTGGGAAGCTCTCCGCCATTTCGGTTTGACGGACGGGAATTTCAATTCCTCGCGGCGCAGCAGCCGCAATCGGCAAAGGTTCAGGCGCGGGATCTTCATCAGCCGGCGTCTGCTCATGTCTCTGTATAGGAGCAGGATGTCGCGCTCGAAGGCGTTTACCGGTTTTTCCTTCCGTGCCTTCGCCCTGCGCTTTCTTCTCGCTGCCATCGCCTAGACTCAAAACGACTACCGGAATGAGTTCTTCGACTCCGGGATCCAGAAAAACCACCGGATAGGTCAATGCCACGGCGTGCAGCGCGATGGAGATAAAAAGGAACGAGCTTAGCCTCATGCCGATCATTGAGGCCCCTGTTGGAAACAAGAAAAAAGGAAAAAGCAAAACCCTTCTCTCTCTTCCGGAGAGGCCGGTTGTGGCTCGAGGCAGGTCTCCTGGCTTATGGGCCGGAAGGCTTTGTTTGTCTTACCTTCCGTTAGCCGCAGCCTTCCCGTCCGTCAGGACAGTGGCTTGGTTTGCGGCAGATTTCCCAATCACAGTGGCGGGACCGCGCCGGATTTACACCGGACTTCCCTAGTCGCCTAAAGCCGCGAACGAATTGGGACGAAAACTATACCGTGAAAATCGATATGTCAAGATCTTTCTCCCTAGAGTCGCCCGCTTTAGAGACTCAAGCAAAACAATTGGAATCGTCATCACGGAGAGGAAGGCGTGAAGCCGATAACCACGGCTCACAGCATAAGACCGCGGCGTAGCGAGTACGATCCGCTCCAGATTAAATGACAAGTCCAACCCCCGTTGCATAAAGCAGTGGTAGACGAAAGATCTCGACCCGATTAAAACGGTGCCGGAATCGCGAGTTAAAGCGATGCGAAGAGGATAAGACTCAAGGTCTCACTCAGCTCGATGAGAGCTCCAAAGTTATCGCAGCGAACACCGCCGTGGCGGCGATGGAGATAGGTCCGAGTCAAAAGTGTGAATAGAGAAAGATAGAGCCCAATCCATAATCCCGTCCGCCCGACCAAGAAGGCGGCGAAAGTTAGGGTCGCTGTCGTTGTGACGAGCAGGTGCCAGGCTCTCACATTTTCGGCAATTGCCCTTGCCGATGCATCCGTGGCCGCGGA
Organism: Candidatus Udaeobacter sp.; assembly: GCA_035641275.1. GTDB lineage: Bacteria > Desulfobacterota > Binatia > UBA9968 > UBA9968 > DASQUN01. The sequence goes on from DASQUN010000777.1 coordinate 4,493, forward strand.
GCCATAAAGAAAAATCACCAGTGACCAACGGGCAAAGACCGGCGTCAATAACACGCTCAAATGTCGCGTCTCGCCGGCGACCTCGGCAGCGCGGATCTTGAAAAGAACAATCACCAGCAACGCCAGGAACCCGTAAACGCGGACAGGTTGGCCGTCGATCGGCAATTCGTCAAAAGTTCTCTGCGTGCCTTCTAAATGAATTGCGCCCGTCATGACGATCAACATCGATATGAGAGCCACGCCCAGTATCTCGGATTCGAGGTAAGACTCCAATGTGCCATTCATAAGAGCCAAAACCAGGCCCAAGAGGAGACCCACGAGCGGAAAAAACGGCGCGCCCGTGCCGACTTGTTCAGGCCTGTTCTCCACGGCATCGAAGCGGCCGCCCAGAGTCAGAAATTTGAACGCAGCTAAGGCGCTTTCCATGGTTTCCCCTTTTCCCTCAGCCGCAGGTAGCTGTCAACCTATGCGAGAAAAATGGACGCTTGCGACGCAAGTTACGCTAAGGTATGAATCGAGGCAAAAATATCATTAAAATTCAATACGTTAGAACCAATTTTTCGCTTTACTTTTACACGTTTTTGCGGTATTATTTGAGACATCAACAATTCAACGTAACTCCACAACTTTAAAGGAAAAATTACAGATTGCGATTGGGCAAACATGGCTGAATCAAAACCACCCGAATACAACGAATATAGAGCAGATAACATAAAGGTGCTTGAAGGGCTGGAAGCGGTCAGAAAACGCCCTGGAATGTACATCGGTGATACGGCGGAGCGCGGCTTACACCACCTCGTCTATGAAGTTGTGGATAACTCAATCGATGAGGCTTTGGCGGGTCACTGTGACAAGATCGATGTGACCATCCACATCGATAATAGTGTAACCGTCGTTGACAATGGCCGCGGTATTCCTGTCGATATTCATTCGACGGAGCAAGTATCCGCCGCGGAAGTCGTACTTACGAAGCTCCATGCCGGCGGGAAATTCGATAAAGCTTCTTAC
>DASQUN010000778.1:0-7322 GCA_035641275.1 Candidatus Udaeobacter sp.
GTTAATGATGCTAGCCTTCTCTGCACAGCGCCGGGAGTCAATCCACAAGGAACGATCATGGCGCTGGCACGCCGAAATGCGCTCCATTTCGGCAAAGGTCTTTGATTATGATGTCTTAGATCAAAATCATGAACCTCACTAACCTTACTTGGGCTATGGCGAAGCGCCCTTCAGCACGGATTCCTTGCCGGAGGCCAACCGTCGTTTCCACCATCCGTTCCGAACAGCCATCATGAAAGCTCTGGTTACCGGAGGAGCAGGGTATTTCGGCGAGCGGCTTGTAAGCAGACTCCTGGAGCAGGGCTATTTCGTCCGTATTTTGGACATCAATCTACCCAGCGGCAACAATCCCGAGTTGGACGTCGTGCGAGCAGATATCCGTGATGCTGAGGCTGTCCTTAGAGCATGTGATGGAATCGACGTCGCCTTTCACAACGTGGCGCAAGTGCCGCTGGCGAGGAACAAACGGTTGTTCTGGAGCGTCAATCGCGACGGCACGACAAATTTGCTGGAGGCGTGTGCGCGGCGCGCGGTGAAGAAGGTGATCTACACTTCATCGAGCGCGGTCTATGGAATGCCTAAGTCAAATCCGGTGACGGAGGAAACCGCGCCCACCCCGATAGAGGAATATGGCAGAGCGAAACTGGCCGGAGAGGCGGTGTGCTGGGACTACGTCCGGAAACGTATGGACGTTTCTATCGTCCGCCCCCGGACTATCATGGGTCATGGCCGACTGGGAATCTTCCAGATCCTCTTCGAGTGGATTTATCAGGGCAAGAATATTCCGGTACTTAACGACGGGAAAAACATCTACCAGTTCGTCCATGCCGATGATCTCGCCGAAGCCTGTATTCTAGCGAGCATGATGAACGGCCCCGATGCCTTTAACTGTGGCACGGACAGGTTCGGGACCATGCGAGAGGTGCTGGAGTACCTCTGCCGGCATGCGGCCACCGGCTCCGAGGTGAAATCTCTGCCGCTGCGACCTATTGCGGCAGCTATGAAGGTATGCTCGGCTCTGAGAATCTCGCCGTTAGCGGATTACCATCTCATGTATGGCCGATCGATCTACTTCGATTGCTCGAAGGCACACAATAAGCTAGGGTGGTCGCCGCGCTACTCGAATAACGAGATGTTCGTGGAAAGCTATGACTGGTATGTCGCGAATCGCCGCGCCATATTGGCCGCCACCGCAGCCACCAGCCATCATCGGTCCGCCGTAGATCAAGGTATATTAAGGTTTTTGCATCGGTTCCTCTAAGGACTTTCATAGGACGGCCAGGGGTTTATATTCGATCCGGGCCATACCGAACGGCCCTGTTATCCCGAATGGTATGTCGGCCGGCAAGAGTCGGCATAAAATGATGTATAGCCAGGCAAAAGATCAACATTCCCATGGTTTCTACAGACATCGACCTCTCCGTGATTGTGCCGGCCTATAACGAAGCCGAGAGAATCTCCAAGACCCTGGAGAGGCTCCAGGAGTATCTCGGTGGCAATTCATCCAGCTACGAGATCCTGGTTGTTCTAGACGGTCCGACTGACAACACGCGCGATGTAGTGCAGGCGTTATCCGGCCGAATTGAAAACCTGAGGATCGTTGATCGGCAAGTCAATCGCGGTAAGGGCTTTACGGTCAAAGAAGGAATGCTTAAAGCTTCAGGTCGCCTGCGTCTCTTTACTGACGCGGACAACTCTACGGATATTGCGCATTTCGAAAAAATGAAGGTGTTGTTCGACCAAGGTTACGATCTCGCCATCGCGTCGCGGGATTCGAAAGATGTACGCGACGCGCAGCAGTCGGTTTCTCAGCCTTGGTATAAACGGTTGATTGGACACGCCGGGAATCTCGTCGTCCAGCTTCTTGTCGTTCGCGGGATCTGGGATACCCAATGCGGCTTTAAGGCCTTTCGCGCGGAAGTGGCGGAACGTATCTTTTCTCAAACCGTGATTGAAGGTTGGGGATTTGACATTGAGGTTTTAGCTCTCGCGCGGGCCTTCGATTGCAAGATCGGTATAGTTCCCGCCCACTGGGTGAACGATGACAGAAGCCACGTTCGCTCGTTCGATTATCTACGCGTTCTTGCGGATACGCTCAGGATACGAAGCAATTTTACGGCCGGAAAATACCAACTATAGCGAGATCACCGGGTCCGGCACCGATCCATCTTTCTTGAAAAGATGCCCGGCCTTTGAAGTTAGGATGAAACGATCCGCCCGAGCCAGCTGACGGTCAGGCCGCCGAGCAGAAAAACGAGAGTCATCGGATTACGCTCTTCGATGCGGTGGACTTGCGGGAGGATGTCGGCAGTGGCGATGGCCAAAAAAGTCCCGGCGGAAATCCCGAGAGCGATCGCGACATTGTCCGGCGAGAGGGCGCGGAAAAACAAATAGGCGAACAGAGCGCCCACCGGAGTCGTCAGCGAAAAAAGCAGATTGAGAATGGCAATCTTGCGCCGTTGCCATCCCGCAGATAGCAGAATGGAAGAGATAGACATACTATCAGGCACCTTATGGATAATGACCGCCAGTAGCACCACGGGACCCAGTTGCGGCAGAATCAGACCCGCGCCCAGTGCGATGCCGTCCAGCAGACTGTGAAGAGAGATGCCGAGGAAAGCCGGAATGCCCATTTGATGGATATCACACTCACGCTCCTCACAGGCATGGACAAAGACGAAACGCTCCATGACGAAGATTAACAGAAAACCAGCTAGAATCGGCCAGCCGATGTTATCGTTAAGAATTCTGCCGGTCTCAGGCAGCATGTGAAAAAAAACGGCGCCAAGCAAAACGCCCGCGCTGAAGCTCAACAGCAGGGCCAGCGCTTTTTGCGAAAGTTCCCTCAAGAGCGGCAAGAACCCGCCCAGGAGAGATATGCAGACCACTGTGGGTAGATAAAACGCCAGCGAAGCCATGGTTTTCTAATCGAAACTGAAACTAACATACGGTCAGGGGTGCCGCAAACGAGATGCGAGAAACGAAGATAGCAGGATGAAACGGATCGTTGGGAAAACTGTCCTGAGAATTTTCGTAGAGCGATGCTGCCTAGGCTTTAACTTTGTTGAGGGCGAAGAAAAGAACTGTTATGACTCAAGCACAAGTCGGAGGAGGAACAAATCCTATGACTAGAAAAGCTTTTATATTGGCAATTGGGTTCGTTCTCTTGCTCGCGTCGGGGGGCACTGCCCAAGAACAATCCCGCGCTTACGCGGAGCTCAAAACCGGTGACGGCAAGACCGTCGGTACGGCCACTTTGCGTGAAGTAACCGGCGGCGTGGTGATTCAGCTGCAGGTCAAAGGGCTAACTCCTGGTTTGCACGCCATCCACGTTCACGCGGTGGGAAAGTGCGAGGCGCCGGCCTTCAATAGCGCGGGAGCCCATTTCAACCCGGGGCAGAAAAAGCATGGCCTGAAGAGTTCGGATGGCCCCCATGCGGGCGATCTTCCAAACATGTACGTTGCCAAGGATGGTTCTGGACGTTACGAAACCTTGACCGATGGGATCACGCTTAAGGCTGGCGCCACGTCGGTTTTGGACGCTGACGGCAGTGCCCTCGTGATCCATGCAGGCGTTGACGACGATACGACTGACCCCGCTGGTAATGCGGGTGATCGAGCTGCCTGTGGTGTTGTCACAGCGGGACAACCAAAGAAGAAATAGACGGTTGGCTCACTCCAGGTAATGGAGCCTAGCCCTACCTTGGGCTAGGCTCTCCTCCGCTTCTTTGATCCGAGCTGGTGTTCCAAGATCCTGCCAGAAGCCTTCGAACCGAAAGCCATATAGCCGTCTCTCTTCAATCAACATCCTGGGATAGATGTCCTTGGTCGTGCTGAATTTCTGCGGACCCTCATTGGTTGGCATACAACTGAAGACGTCAGACTCGAGAACTTGCACGCCTGTGAACATGAGCTTCGTGCCCGCGATCGAAGACGCAGTCGGTCTGTTGGCGTGCAGGAATCTATCGATGCGTCCTTCCGAATCAATATCCATTGAACCAAACCGCTCGGCCAGTTCATCGGGCCGCAAAACCAGCGTTGCCGCCGCCTGCTTTTGTTGGTGAAATGCCATGACCTCAGCCAGCGGCAAATCGATCAATACGTCCGTATTGATGACGACAAACGGTCCTTCCTGGAGAAATGATTTGGCCTTGAGAAGGCCACCGCCGGTGTCTAGGAGTTGTTGCTCTTTCGAATAATTGATGTTCAATCCAAATCTTGCGCCGTCACCCAGGTAAGCCTCAATTTGTTCGCCCAGGTGATGTAAATTGATGATGATCTCATGGATGTCGTAGTAACGCAGGAGGAGGAGCGGGTAATCGATCATCGGGCGGCCCGCCACCGGCACGAGGGCTTTCGGTATTTTGTCCGTGAGCGGCCGTAACCGCTGGCCCTGGCCCGCGGCGAAGACCATCGCCTTCATCGCATTTCCTCGAAGTGCTCCGTAAGGATGGGGAGGAGCCCTTCCGTTTGCGGCAAGCGCGCGAGGTTGCGTTTCAGTCGCCCGACCGTTGCGGGAATAAACCTTTTGTAACCGGGCTTACCTTTCACGATATCGAGATAATAGAAGCGGCCGACGACCTTCAGGTCTCTTTGAATCGCCGACAGTAAGTAAATTTCAAAAAACTCGTCCTGGCTGACCGGGTACTTTTCCCTTTCGGCTCGCTGGGCAATGTAATAGCGAAGCAGATGATTTTCGAGGTTCGGCTGGATGATGCTGTCTGTCACACGATCATTCAACAGGGAAGCTAGATCATATTGCGGCGGCGCGAGCAGCGCGTCCTGGAAGTCGATAACAGCGACGGCATCGTTATGAATCATCAGGTTCCAGCTATGATAGTCTCGATGATTTAGACAAGCAGGATGGTTTTCGAGCCGCCGGGCGATCTCCGTGAAAGCGCGTCGCAATTCCTCAGTTGTGCGATGAGACACTCGGCTGTGCGGTCTTTTAATCAGACCGTATTCGATAAAGTGATCGAATTCCCACATGTAGAGGCGGAAATCGAACCGCTGTTGGAAGGCGATACAAGAATCATCGCGCGACCGGGTCCCGGAGATATGCAGCACCAAGAGTTCGTCGATGGCCTTCTGGTACCATGACAGAATTTCAGATTCTGTGAGACCTTGGACTCGGTCCCACAACGCCGTGTCGCCCAAGTCCTCCAAGAGCAGGACCCCCTCACTTTCCCATTGGCCGAAAAGCCGGGGCACTCGGACGCCAATAGCGGTTAGGAAACGGTGCAGATTCAGAAAGGGCAATTCTTTGGGGGCTTGCTTAAAAATGGCCAGCTCCTCCGAGGAAAGAGGCAATGAAAGGCCAGCGGGGACTTCCATGACGATGACCGAGGGTGGAGCTTGGGGACCGGTCAGCTGGACGCGATAATAACGCCGGCTCGAGGCGTCTCCCGCGAGTGAAGAGAGCAAAACCACCTCCGTGCTCGGCCCGAACGCGGCTCGGATCTTGGCAACGAGCGACTCTGAAATAATTTTTGTCAACGCCATGGCCCTGTTTTGTCTCAGAACAAACCGCTATAATAGCCGCTCATGACTTTGCTTCGCGGTGGCATTTTTGTGTTGTTCCTGCTCATTTCGGTGCCGGTCCAACTTTATCTTTTCAGTGCGTTGCGCAAGTATGTGCAACAGCGGGTCCATCATGTCCGATGGCGACGAAATCTTATTTCCTTCTCGGCCTGTTTTTTCGTTTTGATGTTTCTTCCTATCGCCTGGCGAGCCTTTTTCGGCCTTTACGGGGATCTGCGTTATTCCGAGTTCGTCCGCGGCCTGCTTAGTGCGTCCTCAATCTGGTGGGTGGGCTCTGTCGGATGCGCCGTCATGCTGTTCGGTTATAACTTGTTTCGGCGGTTTATTCTATGTCCAAAAAGCGCGCCCGTGGCTCCTCCGGATCCGCACAGGCGCGATTTTCTGCGCAAGGGACTGGGGATGGCGGTGGCGGCCCCGTTTATGGTGTCCGGTTACGGGGTGCTAGTGGAACGCCGCCGCTTTGAGCTGGAGTATTTTGACATTCATATAAGCGGCCTATCATCCGCGCTTGCTCAGTTGAGCATTGTCCAATTGACCGACATTCACGCGGGCCCCTTTATGCCTCCGGAAGAGCTGGCGCAATACGTGGAGGCGGTGAACCGGCTGCAACCGGACGTGATCGCGCTTACCGGAGACTTTGTGACAGGCAATCAGGATGAGGTAGGTCCGTGCGTTGCGACCTTGGCGGGGCTTAAAGCTCGTTACGGTGTTTTTGCCTGCTTGGGTAACCACGACATTCATGCGGGCGCAGTCGCCAGTCTAACCCGAGGTTTCGCTGAGAAAGGGATTCAGACCTTACGGAATGATTCCAGCACGCTTCGGGTGGGTGATTCCAAGATCGCGCTCCTCGGCATCGATGATCTGATGCGGGGTCACCCCGATTTGCCGCGCGCCCTAGCGGTCGAACAGAAAAATCCAGCAGAGGTAAAAATTTTGCTTTCTCATCGGCCTGAGATCTTTCCGGCGGCTGTGCGCTCGAGGGTCGATCTCGTTCTTTCGGGCCATTACCACGGTGGCCAGGTCAAATTGCTTCCGGGGCCCGACGGCTTGTCCATCGCGCGCTTTCTAACCCCTTATGCGGAGGGCCTGTTCCGCTTGCCCCGCGCGGCGAAAATCACAGAAGAAGATCCAAAAGCTGGAAGTCTGTTTGTTGGCCGGGGCGTGGGAATTACCGGGCTTCCGATTCGCATTAACTGCCCGCCGCAGATTGCGCATCTGAGATTGATGAAGGCATGAGGCCGATGATCGTTCTGTAGGGAATGATCAGGCCCGGTGCGTAAAATTGCCGAATGCCTGTCGCGGTGGAGCCTGAAAGACGGAGCCGACGCCGTCGGCTGTTTAGACCTCTCAGCTGCCGCCGAAGCCGATCGTGACCTTGCCGTTTTCTACGATCACCGGGATCTGGCGGCGACCATTCGAATACTTCAACATGCGCTGGAGACCTTGTTCGTCTTGCAGAACGTTGACGTACTCGAATGGGACCTTGCGTCGGGAGAAATCCTCACGGGCTCCCGAAGTGTAGGGTCACAGATCCTGACCGAAAATAAGCGCTGGTGTCGTCATTATGGCTTTCCGATGCGGCGGCTTGCGATTTCGTAATAGCTGCCGAGTCAAAATCATCATTAGGCTCCCATCGGCGAAATTGCAAGTGTCTCGGTCTCTATGTTATTAATCAGTTCATAAGTAAGTAGACATTAAATGTTTGTTGGTATAATAATGTTTCCGTGAAAAGACAAGATGCTAGGAAACTGGATCACAAAACCTTGGAGGCGATACGGGTT
>DASQUN010000779.1:0-2308 GCA_035641275.1 Candidatus Udaeobacter sp.
GGTTCGCAGCGGGCCGAGGGAGTTCCTGCATTCACGCATGATGTGCTGGGTTGCCTTTGACCGTGCATTGCGCCTGGCCTTGAAACGCTCGCTCTCAGGACCTCTCGAGGTCTGGCAACACACGCGAGACGAGATTCGGAACGATATCTTTACGAACTTCTGGAATGACGAACTGAAGTCCTTTGTGCAGGCGAAGGGGACAAAAGATCTGGATGCTTCGGCGCTGCTGATGCCGATGATGAGGTTCATCAGCCCGGTAGACCCGATGTGGCTATCGACCATGAGAGCGATCGAGAACCACTTAATAGAGGATACGCTTGTCCGCCGTTATGAAGTTGAGCGCACGCATGTGGACGGTTTGCCCGGGACCGAGGGAAGCTTCACCGCCTGCTCTTTTTGGTATGTCGAATGTTTAGCTCGTGCCGGTGAGTTGGAAAAGGCGCAGCTGTTGTTTGAAAAACTGCTGGGATACGCTAACCATCTTGGGCTGTATTCAGAAGAATTAGGTCTAAACGGCCGCCATCTCGGCAACTTTCCCCAGGCGTTCACGCACCTTGCGCTCATTAGCGCAGCGACTTATCTGGACCGCGCTCTGTCGGGTAGAAACGATGCAGTGTGGCGTTAGACATTCCCAGCGCAATAAAACCGGCGCGGAATTAAAAATCGTACGATCTTCGTCGTTCGTCCTATCGGGCGGGACGACAAGGTTCAAACGAGCTACACTTGTGCGATGCCGCCATCGACAAACAATTCAATTCCCGTGATGTAGCTGCTGTCGTCGGAGGCGAGAAACACCACGGCCTTGGCGATCTCGTCGGGTGTGCCGAACCTGCCGAGCGGAACACTGTTGGAAATCATTTTCTTGCGTTCTTGGCCGGTTTCTGCAGAAGCCAGCAGATCGCTTAGTCCGGGTGTGTCAATGGTTCCTGGACTCACTGCGTTCACGCGAATGCGGCGATCCTTCAAGTCCGTTGTCCATGTCCGCGCGAACGAACGCACGGCGGCTTTTGTGGCGCTACAAACACTATTCGACGAGAATCCTTTGCTCGCAACGATGGAGGCGTTCAAGATGATAGAGGCACCATCGGGCATTAGCGGCAGCGCCTTCTGCACCGCGAAAAGGAGGCCCTTTACGTTGATGTTGAAGATCGAATCATAAAACTCCTCGGTTATCGTGCCGAGAGCGGCATACCTCGCAATTCCGGCATTCGCGAAGACAATATCGAGCTTGCCTTTCTCGTTTTTGATTTGCGCGAACAGGCGATCAAGATCGCCAAGGTTCGCTACGTCTCCTTGTACACCGGTTACATTTCTTCCGATCTCCTTTACCGCCCGAGTTAACTCGGCATCACGGCGCCCAGTGATGAAAACGTACGCGCCTTCGTTCACAAACTGCTTCGCCGTCGCCAGGCCAATGCCGCTGTTGCCACCAGTAACGAGTGCAATTTTTCCTTCAAGCTTACCCATATGTTTTCTCCTTAGTCCATTTGTTGATTCAGTACGGCAGTAGGGCCAGCAGGTCCTTGGTGGTCAGAGTAGCGTGCGCGAAGCGCGGTCCATTGACGTCAGTGCGCGCTCACTTCGGAAACGTGTCTCCGAACATAGGCAGGCCGCTCTTTGACTGCTCCTGCGTCGCTTCGTCTTGAATCACATCCCAGTGCTCGACCAGAATCCCGTCCTTGATGCGCACGATGTCCGCCGCAATCCAGTTCACAGGCTGGCCGAAGCCCGAGAATCGTCCGTGAACTATCACGAGATCACCGTCGGCCACTATCACCCCAGGTTCATACTTCAGCGTGGTCGGAATGCTCTTGATGAGGTTAAAGAGGCCATCTCGACCGGGCGCGATATGAGCGCTGTGCTGGATGTAGTCCGGTGACCAATAGCGCTCAGCCGCTACCTAGTCACGCTTATTGAACAGTGTGTCGAAAGCTTCAAGCACAAGCGCCTTGTTCTTCTCTTCAATCGTCTGACTCATTTCATCCTCCAAACTTATGGTTTTGTTCTAAGCCTCCGCGAATCTTCATTTTTCTCTGGTCCGCTGCTTGGCAATCCAGTCGTTTATGTAGGGCGAGCAATGGACGCGGAGTCGTTAACCCCGGACGGGCTCTATAACGAACAGCGGAATTTCGCGACCTGCGCGGGCGCGATAATTGGGGAATGCCGAATAGGCGGCGTCGGCCCGCTTCCACCACTCGGCCTTCTCTTGGCCGAAGACTTCGCGGGCCCGCATATCTTGCTTGACCGCGCCGTCCTGCAACTCGACAAGTGGATTCGCAACGAGGTTGTAATACCAGAACGGATTCTT
>DASQUN010000780.1:0-9469 GCA_035641275.1 Candidatus Udaeobacter sp.
GAGGCTTTTCTCCGGGTGCGGCAGGTCGTCTTTGAAAGGCGGCACGCGGCGAGCCTCGTCACCGCCCGGCGGTTCGATTTTCACCACGTCCGCGCCCATGTCAGCGAGGAGCTTGGTGCAATGGAACCCGAGGGGTCCGGCAAGGTCGAGGACGCGATAGCCGGTTAGTGGAGGCGCTGTTTCGTCGAGCTGTGGCATGATCAATTTTCTTCAGCAATTTGTCGCCACTGTTACTCGGTTCAGATAATGGTGTCAAGGCGCGAGGAGTTTCTTGCAGCTTTCTTTGGAGATTGGTATAGGGCGATCAGGTTCGTCTGAGTTTAGCGGCATCAAGTCGTAATCGAAGTTCAGGAGGATAATCGAATGTTGGATGGCAAGCTCCGAATCGCTCCGACCTGTTATCACGTGCTTCATCAAGTGCCTGTGATGACGGCGCACGAAATGAACTTCTTTTACGATGAGGGGCTCAGAGCCGCCGATGGGTCGCGGGCGTATGAGATCTTAACCGATTCGATGGTGCCGTTTGGGTTGGAAAAACTCGGAATCTCTCAAGCGATGAAGGAAAAATCGGTGGATATCGCCCTTGACGTTCAGTCGCGGACGGTTTTTTTTCAACGCGCGCGGGGAGCCGACCTTTACATCATCGCGGGCTGGAGAAACCAGCACACCAATGTCTGGGTCTCGCCGCCCCACATCAAGTCTCTCAGGGATTTGAAAGGCAAGCGGGTCGGGATCAGCGACTTCAACAGCATTCGCCATTGGGCGATACAGATCCAGTTGAAAAAGGCCGGGTTGGATTTGGAGCGAGATGTGGAGTGGGTGAGGATAGGAGTCGCCGCCCGGCTCCATAAGGACGCAATCAGGAACGGTAAAGTCGAGTGCTCGCCCGTGCCGACCTGGGATGCGGAGGATCTAAAGAAGGAAGGCTGCAACGCGCTCGTCTCGCCGGCGGATCAGTATCCCGACGGGCGTCCTGAGCGGATTATTGCCGCCACCGGACGGATCCTTGAGGAACGTCCCGATTTGGTCAAGAGCTTTCTCAAAGGCATGATTCGCTCTTATTGGTTTGTCCGCGATATGCCCAAAAATTACGAATACATTACCAATCTCGAAAAGAGGCTCCGCCTCCACAGTCCGGATCCGGAAGAGCGAGTCGTCACGCATCCCTCGCGTACGGCGCGCGATCTCGAGGCGATGCCGTTTCCGATCGACGGCAGAGCGACGGGTTTCGAAGACATGCTGAAAGAGGAGGAGCGACTCGGGGAGCTCAATTATGAAGTCCCGGCCATTCAGGACGTTTGCGCGCAGGATTTGGTCCAAGAGGCGTTTAAAGAATTAATTCAGCGAGAAAATTTAGCGCCGGAGTATCAGCGCGTGCGCGCCATCGCGGAGCGGTGGGGATATTAACTTTCGGAGACTGAGATGCTGCGACGGCCCAAGCCCATCATGGGGTCGGAGAGAAATCAAGCAGACAGAAGAGTGGATTCTCGCTTGCGCGATCACCTTTGACGATGAAGGCTGGACCGAGGGACGAGGCTGGAGGCCGCAGGCGTAGAACCGTAGGAATTCTGTCAGGCCCGGGCCGTTGGAATAAGCAGTGAACGGGGTTGGCAGGGTGGCCATTGAGGCAAAGACCCATCGGCTGCGGCCGGAAGCCTTGCCCCGAGGTCCACTTTCGGGGAATGACCATTAGCATTAAGGCTCACCTTTGAGCATTAAAGTTTTGAGCGAAGGGGCGATCCTGGAGGCCGCGGACGTAGAAGCGTATGGGTGCTGCCCGGCCCGGACTGTTGGAATGAGCACCCTTTGGGGCCGACACGGGCGGCCTTGGAGCGGCCCATCGGTTGCGGCCGGAAGGCTTGCCCTGAGCACCACTTTCGGGGGAATGGCGGAAACGGAAAACTAATGAAAAAAAACGCGCAGCTTTGGAACTCTATCCATTTTATTTTCATTATCTTGGTATTTAGCCTTTGGGCTTTCGCATCCGTCGAAGCCCAGTCTTCCCAAAAGTTTTTTGCAGGAAAGACCATCACGTTCCTTGCCGGTTCTTCAGCGGGCGGTGGAACCGACCTCACGGCGCGGCTGATCGCGCGCCATTTGGAACGCTACATACCTGGCCACCCGCGAGTCATGGTCGTGAACAAACCGGGCGCCGGTGGCATGATCGCCGCGAACGAACTTTATAATTTAAAGAAGGCAGACGGCCTGTCGATGAGCACGATCAACACGGGAGCCATCTTTGCAACCGCGAGCGGCAACGAAACCATTAAATTCGAACTGCAAAAATTCATTTGGGTCGGGCAAGCCCTCGATGAAGCTCAAACCGTCTATCTCAGGTCGGCCACACCTTACACGAGCTTTGAGGCCATCAGAACGGCCAACAGGGAAGGCAAACAGCCGAAGATGGGAGCTCAATCCCTGGACCACACCAGCAATTTTGTCGTGAAGGTGATCGAACAGATTCTCGGATTGGACTTTCAGGTTATCCCGGGCTATCCGGGCACGCCGCAGATATTGCTCGATATCGAACGAGGCGCCCTTGACGGACGATCTCAAGGTACCGGTTCACTCATGGCGACCAAGCGGGAATGGCTCGGCAACGGCTTCATCAAGCCGTTGGTCACCTCCAGAAGGTCCCGCGACTCACGCTTGCCCAACGTGCCCAGCATCGAGGAACTCGCGCCGGCGGGCAGCAAGAGTCTGTTGAGCGCCTTGTATGCGGCGCAGAATATCGGCCGCTCCATTGTCTTGCCTCCGGGAGTACCGGGCGACCGAGTCAAACTTCTTCGCGATGCTTTTGCCGCGATGACCAAAGATGAGCAGTTCTTGAAGGAAGCCGATAAGATCGGCCTGGAGGTCGGCTTGATCCGTGGCGAAGACATGAACCGGGACGTTGAAAGCACCTTGGGCGATAGACGTCTGATGGATTTATACCGCAAGATCGGGTCGGCTTCGTGAGTTGACACTTTTGGTTTAAGGCTTTCCCGTATTGAATTCCCTTGCCCTCCTCATCGATTTCGGCAGCACCTACACGAAGGTCGTTGTGGTGGACCTTCGCACATCCGAAGTGATCGGGCGAAGTCAGGCGGCTTCGACCGTCAACACCGACGTAAGTGAAGGTCTCATCCGGGCATTGGCCAAATTGCACGAGGCCGATCGGCTTTTCACGGAAGAGCCCCGGAGTTTGGAAGTTCTCGACGGCAGCTTGGTGCTCGCCTCGAGCAGCGCGGCGGGCGGTCTAAGGATGGCCGTCATCGGTTTGGTTCCGGGTCTGACGGTCGAGGCCGCAAACATGGCTGCGCTTGGCGCCGGAGCCAAAGTGGTTGGATCGTGGTCGTTCAAGCTCGAAGAGAAGGCGACGGCCGAGATCGCGGCGCAGCGTCCTGACATGATTCTTCTGACCGGAGGCACCGATGGAGGCGACTCCGCGACCATTCTCCATAACGCGCATTTGCTCGCGCGTTCCGCCCTATCCGTTCCTATTGTCGTGGCTGGGAACCGAGTCGTCGCCGAAGAGGTCTGCGAAGTTCTACGAAACAAGAGGAAGGAAGCTCGCTCCGCTTCGAACGTCATGCCTCGATCGGGCGAGCTCGCGGTGGAATCCGCGAGGGAAGAGATCCGGAAGTTATTCATGGAACGCATCACGCATGCGAAGGGGCTCGATGGAGTCAGCGGACTCGTCCCGGTTATCTTACCGACGCCGATGGCTGTGCTTGAAGGCGCCGTTCTCGGCGCGGTGGGGACCGACGAGGAGAAGGGTTGGGGCGACATGCTTGTGATCGATGTGGGAGGCGCGACGACGGATGTCCATTCCATTGGATATGGGAAACCGCAAGGACCGAACATCATCGAACAAGGTCTGCCCGAAGCCTTTGCCAAGCGAACGGTTGAAGGGGACTTAGGAATTCGTTTCAACGCGGGCACGCTACTGGATCGTGTGGGTATGGACAAATTCGCGAGCGACTTTCGCGCCGCTTTTCCCGCATTCGCCATTTCTCGTGATGAGCTTAGCCTATATATCAACGATGTCAGTCAAGAGACCTCCCTTATCCCCCGAGAGGACTGGCAGAGCGCAGTGGATGCGCAGTTGGCACGCATCGCCGTGAACGTCGCCGTGGAACGCCACGTCGGCAAGAAGGAAAGAATCGTCACGCGGGAGGGCGAAGCGTGGGTACACTACGGGAAAGACTTAACGGAGACCCGAATGTTGATCGGCACGGGCGGAGTCTTCATTTACAATTCACACGGCTCTTACATCCTTTCTCCGAATGCCGGGGGCAATAGCCGTTATCAGGTTCTAAGACCGAAGCACCCCAGCGTCTTCGTTGATGCTTCGTATCTCTTGTATGCCGTTGGACTTCTTTCACAGACTCACCCAGACGTGGCTCTGCGGATATTCAAGAGAAATATGAATCCGCTGAGACTTCCATCATCCAGTGATTGAGTTTTTGCCGAGATGGAGCCGGAGAATCAGTTGCGGGAAAACCATGTTCGGAGCCCTTCGACTGTTTTCAGGACAGACTCCGTCGCAGGAGTCAGGGCGAGAGCTCAACTCTTCTTGACGGAGAATTTCACCGTGTGTTAGAGCCGTAAGCAAGCCGTCTTAGGAGGATTTACGTATGGGCACGATCGCTGCAGATATGGAACGAGTGCGGGAACTTTACAAATCCATTAGGACTCCTTGGAAGCGGCCGCGTTTTCCGGACCCGCCCGCCGAGTCTCTATCTGCGGAAAAGTTTCTGGAGCTCGCCAAAGAGGCGGTCTTAATCCATCACACGAAGATCAATCATCCTTTCTGCGTAAAATTGTTTCGCGGTGAGTGGACAGTGAAGCAGCTGCACGGTTGGATCAAGCAAGAGTATCATGCGGTAATGCAGACTCTTAGAAACGACGCGAACATTGTCGCCAACGCCGGGACACTGGAGGAGATCCGCGCCCAGCTCGGCGTCTTGATCGAAGAAGCGGGCGAGGACATCTGCGGCGGGAAATACCCAGCCCATCCCGAGCTTTTTGTCAGAATGGGGGAAGGTCTGGGGTTGAAGCGGGAGGAGATCATCAACTCCGAGCCCTCTGCGCTGATGCAGTTGATTATCGACGAAGAACGCTACCGGGGATTGCGCCTCACGATCGGCGGATTGCCGTCCAACCTGCGCCTTGGAGAAAGGATTAACGCTCTGGTCTTTCCGATCTGGGCCGAGGTTTTGCGCGACAAGTATCAGGTTCCCGAGAAGGCTTTGGACTTCTTTTACGCTCACGCGGTCGACCAAGATCATGGCAAGGTAGGCGAGAGAGTGATTCTAAGCAGGGCCGCAACCAGAGAAGCGCAGACGGAGATCTGGATGAGGCTCAAAAGAGGCCAAGGAAAGCAATGGATTAATTACGACGCTTACTACGAAGCTGCCGAGATCGCCGGAGAGGAAGCCTAGCCGGCCGCTGAAAACACTCATATGCCGATTGCCCTGAGCATTGTCGAAGGGTGCGCTCAATCGCCTCGGTGCCACGTATTTGTAGTAGGGGCACGGCATGCCGTGCCCCTACCTCGTCGATTTCATACGCGCCTCGCCTCTGAGATCTTTTTGAGCAGCCTGCAAGAGAGTTTTCGACGACATGCTGCGCATAATTCTCTGCAGTTCGTCGCGCGCGTGAAGCTAACAATAGCTTTCTTTTTCGGCATGCTTTGGATCTCTGCGCCGGCGGTGTATGCGCAGGATAAGAGACCGGATCCCCTAATCGTCTCTTATGCCTCGGTGTCGGGTAGCCGGGCGCCTCTGTGGATCGCCAAAGAGGCGGGCATTTTTGAAAAGCACGGCTTAGACGGAAGACCCATCTTTGTTCCCGCCGGTTACCCTTCTGTGAGCGCCTTGATTAGCGGCGATGTTCACCTGATTGCCACCGGTGGATCCGTGGTTGCAGCGGCAGCCGCGCGAGGCGCGCCTGTGGTCATGGTGGCGACGTTTGGATCGATCGCCTACAAGCTTATGGCTCATCCCTCTATTTCCAGTATTGAAGGACTCAGAGGCAAAGTGATCGGCGGGCTTCGGCCCGGCACGACAACGGACTTTGTGCTCCAGCGGATTCTCCAGAAGGTCGGCCTCGTCCCCGGCAAAGACGTCACCGTCCTTCCCACGGGGCTGAGCAGGTCCGATGAGAGGCTGCTATTGATGTTTCAGGGCAAGATCCACGCGACACTAGGTACCGTGGACAATGTCTCACAGCTCAAGTTGAGAGGCTTCAAGGTAAACATCCTGGCGGACGCGCGTGACTTGGGAGTCCCGACCCCCGCTAGTGACATCTCCGCGACGCGCCAGTTTCTGGCCAATCACCGCAGCCGGGCTAAGGCCTTTCTCAGAGCGTTTTGCGAAGCGACCTGGCTCGGCAGGAACGACAAGGAAATAGCCTTTCGCGCTTACCGCAAATATATGCGAATCGAAGAGCCCAAGCTATTAGAATCCATGCATCGCAACTATTTATTGACCGCCATCCCTCTTAAGCCCTTTCCCATAGAGGACGCCATTCAGGCGGATATAGAAGACTTGAGTTCGAGTATCGCCGAGCTGAAGGGCAAGAAGGCTTCTGATTTCATGGATAGGTCATTGTTGAATGAATTGGAAAGCGAGGGATTCTTCGCCCGGCTGCATGCACAAAAAACGAGATGATTCGTTGGGGAGAACGCTCGACGTTCTTGGCTCGGGATTTGATTCATTTTTCGCTACTAGCTCGTCAGAAATTCGATGAAGAAGTCGGCGCTTCGCCTCTCGTCATCCCCGCGGAATCCAGAACCTCTGTGCAAGCCTCCCCCTTGCTAAAGGGCGAAAAAGAGGGGGTCAAGGATTCCGGCGCCGCGCTGACTATCGCCAGCTTTGCCGGAATGACGTAACAAAAGTACATAACCAATTTTAGCGATACCCCGCTCGAGTTCTAATATGTCAACCGTAAGGCTTGCGTACAGAGACGAGGACCGGACGCCGGTCATTTTCTGCATCAAAGAGATGGCGGAGCGGCACTATGACGTGGACGTTGAGGTGATGCTCATCAAAGGAACAAAAGACTACGAAGCGGCGCTGTTCAATGATTCTTGTGACGTGATCATCGAGCATCTGGAATACCTTTATCCTGCGGCTGCTGAAGGAAAGAAGGTCACCATGTTCTGCGCTCCGAGTCTTGGGCGCGGCTTGGAGTTGGTGGTCTCCGATAACATTCAGACTGTGGAAGCTTTCCGGGGCAAGACTTTGGCGGTTCGCAGTTCCGGCAGGCCGCATTCGCTCGTCTTGTGGCTCAGGATGATGGGGCTCGAGAAGGATGTGAAGATCCTGATGGTTCATGATGATGAGGTCGGGAGGTGGGGGCAGTGGAAGAAAGTCCTGGGCGGGGAATGCGTTGCTACTTTTATGTCTCCGCTGTACTTGCCCAACGCCCTCGCTGGCGGCTTGAGAGTTCTTCCGGTTCCGGATCTCCCGGTGGTTGCTCACTATGCTCAAGCCTGTTTATCGAAATTTGCGCGAGAGAGCTCCTATCTGCTGAAAGAGTACATCAAAGCGGTGATCCATGCGGTCTGTTTGATGATCCTCAGAAAAGAGCAGGCTTTGGAAATCGTCGCTGAGGAGCCCATGAGACGGATGAAGATTACCGATCGATTGGAGTTGGAAAGGCAATTCGACTCGATCGTAAAGGGACTACAGTTGAAGCCTTATCCGACGCCGCAAGCGATCGCCAACACCTTCGAGATTGCCACCGCGGAATTTGGCGCCGCCGATGTCAATCCGTTGATACTATGGGATCTCCACTGGGTGAAAGAGCTTGACGACGATGGTTTCATCGATGGCCTAACAGAGCAGATGAAACGTTGATGGACGGAATGAGGAAAATGGGTGACCTAGGGAAGGTCAGAACGTGTGCAGAGCTTTTGAACACAACGACAATAGCTATTCAAAATAGAAATTCAAAATGAAAAAGAAAAAAATCTCTGCTGTCAAACTGACGGCGTTCATTCTGCCTTTTCTCTCAATCTCCGCGGGCTCGGCGATCGCGCAAGCGAAGAAGCCTGAATCCCTTAACGTCGCCTACACCTCAGCCACGGCAACCCGCGCTCCGCTCTGGATCGCAAAGGAAATGGCGCTGTTTGAAAAGCACGGTGTCGATGTCCGCCTTATCTACATTCGAGCGGGCAGCCCGTCGATCAGCGCTCTGGTTTCCGGAGATGTTCACGTGAGCTCCGATCCTGCTGCAGCCGTGACCATTGCAGCGGCGCGCGGTGCTCCCGTCGTCGTGATCGGCACGTACGGACTGGCTAGTTATCGATTAGTGGCCCATCCCTCGATCGCCTCCGCGCAACAGCTGAAAGGAAAAACCGTCGCCGGAGTTCGACCCGGCAGCGGTCCTGATGCCCTGCTACACCGGTTCCTGCCCAAAATAGGTTTGGCGCCCGGCAAAGATGTTGCGATCCTACCGACGGGCATTTCCGAATCGAACCGGAGAATTACTGGAATGCTGCAAGGTAACTACGACGCCACGTTGGCCAGTTGGGATAATATTGTGCAAATGGACCTTTTGGGGCAGAAGATCAACGTAATTGCCGATCCCGCTGAGTTTGGCGTACGCACTTCGGTGAGTGATTTCAGTTCCACGCGGCCGGTTGTCAAGGAACGCCGACCGGCGGTGAAAGCGTTCTTCCGGGGTTTTATTGAAGCAGCCTGGCTGGGCCGGAAAGACCGGGAGTTGGCGTTTCGGATCTTTCGCAAGTATCTCAAGGTTGAAGATCCGCGGCTGTTGGATTCCATGTACAAGAACTATTTGGGAGCACGAAACCCGTTGAAACCGTATCCGCTCGAGGATGCTCTGGATGCGGACATCGAATATTTAAGCAAAACCTTGGTTCCGGAGCTGAAGGGGAAAAGCGCAGCCGATTTCATTGATGCCAGTCTCCTAAGAGAACTCGAAAATGAAAATTTCTTTACCCGTCTGGAGCAGCGATGAGCCAGCCGGTTATTGGGAAAGAGTAACGCGTTACCGCGGGAGTTTCGTGCATACTTTGCCGTCGTTCCGGCCAAGTCGGAGCGCCCGGCCGGTCGCCCCTACAGAGCGCGCCGGAATCCTTGACGCCCTCCTTTTTTCCCCTTAGCAAGGGGAAATTTAGTGGGGGTTCTGGATTTCCGTTTTCACGGGAACATTCATCATCGATGAGACTGATCCTCGACGATGAAAGCTTGAGCGAAGGGTGTGGCTGGAGGCCGCAGACGTAGAACCGTAGAAGTTGTGTCAGGCCCGGATCAACAAATTTATCGACCTGGCTGTGGGTTGAAAAAAAGGAGTTAGACCTATGGGCGAGATTCTTGGCATCGGCATGACCCACGCGCCACACCTTCAATTTACGGATGAGAACATGGCCAATGTTCTGCGGCGCCTCCTCAAGAGCGACCGCACACCTGCAGAGATGAAGGATCCTAAGAACTGGCCCGCCGGGATGCGCGCA
>DASQUN010000781.1:0-3617 GCA_035641275.1 Candidatus Udaeobacter sp.
CTTGCTTCGCCAATTCCATTTGCATCCGCTGCTGTTTGCTGCGGATCCACGCAACCGCCAGTGCTAACACTATGCCTCCCAATAAACCTGCTAACCCAAACAATAGAGTGGGATCCAACTAAAACACCCCCTTTCACATGGATGCATTTAAAAAACTCGATTCGGCTGCGCTGAGGTCTCTGCGCAGTCGATCACCCTTTCTTCTGTGACAATGTAATGAACTTCCTCGTCCCATGACTCGGTCGGCACTTCTTCGACGATCTGAAACTCATAGCCAAGACCGACAAAGACGGCATTAGCGCCCAATTGCTTCAGCAGTCGATCATACCAACCCTTTCCGCGTCCCAGACGATGGCCTCGCGTGTCAAATGCCACCCCGGGGACAAAGACAATGAGCCCCTCACGATCGGTCTCGGATAGAATGCCTACCCCCTTCGGCTCGAGAATCCCAAAACGGCCAGGCCTCAGATCAGCAACCGAATCGACCTGGATCAGAGCAAGGCAGAGGCCCGACTCAAATTTCGGGAAGAAGACCTTACGTCCTTCCGCTAGCGCATGGGCAAAAAGAGAGTCCGTGCTGACCTCGTTCTGCACCGGGCTGTAAAGTGCGACGGAGCGGGAGGCGAGATAGAACGGGAGCCGAAGCGCTTGGGCTTGAATTAACCGGCTCCACAAGAGCCATTCAGACTGCGAAATCGAATTGCGTTGAGATAACGTCGCATTGCGCAACGCCCGCTTTTTCTCTCCCTGTGGAACTACCCCCATAAGAAATCACCGGAGGCGGGCGAAACAGATGGAAGAGAAAGTTGCGAGAAAAAGGAATGGCTAAAGGTCTGATCTAGAATTGCAAGGAGTCGGTCCCCGAGATAACCGCTCTCCATAGAGTTCAATCACAGGAGCGCCGGTCCCCATACCTAGCGGAACTGCGGCAAGGTCGTTCTGCCCTTCTGTAACTTCTATTAGGGGTTGCCAAACCCTTACACTCATGAACGCCAGAAACAAACAGATCAGGTCCTTTAGTAGTATTGCTTCTCCCCAAACCTTCATCTTTCCACGCCAGCCTTTTACGGTTTCCCCCACATCATGCCGTTCAATGGATCAACTTGAACCTCTTTACCAGGTGGTCACTATGTTACCGTTTAGCCTACCTCAATTCGAGGCCCAGCTGCCGCGGCAAGAGACAGCTTCCTTGTTATTTGATCGTCGGTTCCAAGTTGCCTCCGCTGATGCACGAGCACAGCAGGGGAAATGGATCACCTTTAAATCGTTAACCCTCCTCGGTCAAAGTCGTTGACAGTCTCCTGGACAATTGGTTGAGCCTATTCAGGATCGTCTCGTGGGCATCTTTGAGACGATAGTACTCATCGGCAATGTTGAGTGCGGCCAACATAGCGATATTCGACTTCGCGAGCGGCTTCGACGAGCGTAAAAGTTCCTGCATCTTCTCGTCGACATACCCAGCAACCTTCAACATATAACTTTCTTCAGCATCACTGCTGATGGTGAATTTCTGGCCTAAGATCTCGACATCCAATGCCTTTTTCATCAATTCTTCCCCCGCCTAATCCGGTAGATTGAGACTCGCGAAGTGGCCGATAATTCTGTCCAGCTTTTCACGAAGTTCGACACGCTCGCGTTCGTAGCGACGTATCTGGCCCTGCAGGTGATGCCACTCGCTCTCTTTCTGCTGCAGTTTTTTCTCGATAGACTCTTTCTCTTTCTTGACCCGTTCGTGCTTTTCCAGCAAGCGATTGATCTTAGCTTCTAGTTGGTCAATATTGTCGAGAGGCATTGCACCTGCACCACAAAAACTTCATGTTGGAGTTTAATTTTATGGCGATGTCTTGTCAAGCTGACATGCGAGCATCGTAGGATCCGTTAAACAAGTTTCACCAGCCGGGCTTCGAAAAGGTCGCTGGCTTCGCTGGAAATCGGGTAAACGGAAAAAGTGAGTAGATTTGACGCAATCAAATAACGCGCAGCTTTTCCGGCAAGTTTCCGCATGCTACGGGCGCGCGAAAAGGGACCGTACATCTCGAAGAACGACTTTTGGGTCAGGCGATGTGCCGTAATAGGCAAAGCGCGCCGTCCCCGTTTGGTCGATCACTGCCGTCAACGAAGTGTGATCGACAAGACCACGTGCCTTTTTTACAACTCGGACGCCAAAATTATGCCAGATTCGTTGTAGCGCCGCTTCTTGACCAGTAAGGAACAGCCAACTAGAAAGATCCGCGCCGTAGCGTCTCGCATAAGCTGATAGCACCTTGGGGCTATCAACCTCCGGATCCGTCGTGACGGTTAGAAAAAAGACCGAGCTCCGCTCAGTGTGCTTTAGTTCCGTCTGGACTTGCCTCATGGCAGCCGTAATTAGCGGACAGATATCGGGGCAGGTCGTGTAAGCGAAGGCTACGACGACCACTTTCTTCCGGACCGTCTTGAAATCAAATACCCGACCGTGCTGGTCGATCAATTGGAAATCACGAATTGGAATCCGAACCTCTCGCCGCTGGGCTCCCTGAGATTTCCGCAAATCATCAGGTTCGTGGCTAAGCGCATGGCGAAAATTTGTCAGAACGATGAACGGGAGCAGAAATAACGTCGTGCCAATCCGGACCCTAAGGTTTCTCAACGGGATTTTCCTCTTCGCCGTAACCAAGAACCACATCCCAAGGCACGCTACAATGGGCGATCACCAGCGCGTCATATTTCTCCCACCAACTCACGTCGCGCCCCTCGCGGCTCAAAAAGCGGACCATTTGCACCATGTCGGTGATTTCGGGGGGCCGTAAGGCCGGTTCAAAAGCAGGCATAATGCCGCGCCCTTCCGAGATGATCTTACGGATCTGCCCGGTGCTTTTTCGCTGGACCGTGTCCCTGAAATCCGCCAGCCGAAGAGGCAGGAAAGCGGCAGCCGGTCCATCCCCTCGCCCCGATACGCCATGACAACCGAGGCATCGCTCGGCATAAAGCCGATCCATGCGTTCGTTGCGACCGCACCCAGCCACTGGGAAGAAAAACGCTACCAGGATTAGGATTTCCACCCGACGCATTCACCTATGCCTAGCACATGCATCAGGTGCTTCCAAGAATCCACGCCTATTGTTTGACACGAATGTAAATTTTGTGTTACGCAGTGAAGCTGAAAAAGCTTATGGCTCACTTATCTCGCTTCGGCGTCTCGCTCGAGGACGACCTCCTCGAAGCCTTTGACAAGAGTATCGGTGGACAGGGGTATCAGAATCGTTCCGAGGCGATCCGGGACTTGATTCGCGATCATCTCATCCAGAAGAAGGTCGGCAAGGGAACTGAAGAAGTGGTCGGAGTAATTAGCCTTCTGTATGATCACCGCACGCACCATCTAAGCGACGTACTAGCGGACATGCAGCACAAAGCAAGCGTAGCCGTGAACGCGAGTCTCCATATTCATCTTGACGTGCATAATTGCCTTGAAGTCATAGTCGTCCGCGGAGCGGCAGACAAAGTGCATGAGGTAGCGGGCAAACTGATCGCCACCAAAGGCGTTCAAAACGGACGGCTCATCACAACGACGACTGAGATGAAGGACTAAATTTTTTTGAAAGCTGGTAACACGAATTTATCATTCATACTACGAAGGA
>DASQUN010000782.1:0-3323 GCA_035641275.1 Candidatus Udaeobacter sp.
CAACTCATTTTACTTGCTGGTGGACAAGCCGGAAGTTTATGGCTTTCCGCCTGATCCGAAAATGCCCACGCGCAATCTCAATTCCGGCTCGTGGTTCTCTGCCCTGGGCGCTGTCGTGGTCGGCCTCATTGGAGTCATCAATTTCCGTAATCGCGGTGCCAGGCTGGAGGGCCGTGAGGAGCGGCCATGAATACGTTTCCCTCCAGCACCTATTTTAGTGCGCCGCCGGACTGGGGTTGGCTGATTGTTTTTTACTTTTTCTTCGGCGGCCTCGCAGGCGGGTGCTATTTTCTTGCTGCGCTCATCGATCTATTTGGCAGACCCGAGGATCGTCCTCTCGCCCGCCTGGGTTACTACATCGCGTTCCCCTGCGTGGTGTTAAGCGGGCTGCTGTTGACTCTCGATCTCACTCGGCCGCTGCGCTTCTGGCATATGCTGATCGAGTCGAATACTTTTCGGCCGATGTTCAAATTATGGTCTCCGATGTCGGTTGGCTCCTGGGCGCTTTTGATATTCGGAATATTCGCACTCATATCTTTTCTCGGAGCGCTCGTTGAAGACAACCGTCTTAATTGGCCGGCGGGGCGCAAAGTTCGTCCGCCGGGAATGTTGAACAAAGTGATTGCCGTAATCGGTGGCCTTGTTGGCTTTTATGTAGCGGGCTACACGGGAGTGCTGCTGGCGGTGACGAACCGCCCCATCTGGTCGGATACGCCGCTTCTAGGCATGCTTTTCGTTGTTTCGGCGGCGTCAATCTCGGCAGCGTTGATGATTCTCCTCGCGCATAGATACAAATGGACTATGCCCGGTCTTGCATCGCTGCACCGGATGGACTCCTGGGTGATCGCCTTGGAATTGATCGTTTTGATCGCCGTCATGATATCGCTGGGACCCGTATTTCGCGCATGGGTGAGCGCCTGGGGCCTCCTGCTCTTTTTCGGTGTCATCGTTGTTGGCATGCTGATTCCCCTGGCTCTCTACTGGCGCCGGCAGTGGCTCGGCGACCGAAACGTGACCACGGCAGCCGCGTTGGTCTTGGTGGGTGGCTTCATTCTTCGGCTGGTCATCGTCTTCTCGGCCCAAGGAGTCTGACGTGAGTCTTGCCGTGATCGTGCTCATCGCCTTTTCGTTCTATATTGCCGCCTGCGCCAGCCCTGAGATGACGCGGACGCGCGGCGGCGGCCCGGGGGCCGATGTGGGCAACCGAGACAAATTTGTGCAGATGCACGAAGGCTCAAAGCCGTTCGAAAAAACCCCTCGAATTATTTCCACCAAGCATCCGCCTTTGGCCCCTGCCAGTCAGGCGGATCAGCTCAGCCGCCGATGACGGCAAGCGATACCCGTTTGCAGGATCTTAAACGCCAGCACCCGGAATGGGAGCCGTGGCTCGCCGTCATTCAGGAGACGCTGTGCGAGACCGCCAATCCCAAATGGGAGGCATTTGTGCCCTTCCCGACCCAAGCCCAGCAAAGCAAAGCTCCGCTCCTGGCTGGAGTTACGCTGAGTTTTGAGATAACAGCAGTTCGCGGCTGGGTAGAACGGCTGATCCGAGTCGCGTCTCGAGGAACGCCGAAGATGGCCACGTTGGAACCAGCGATAGACGCAGAATTGGATGTCTTAAACCTCTTCAAAGCCTCACTGTGTCAGGACGAGGATCGCCTTAAAGAGACCGCAGTGGTTCTCGGCGCGGAACCGGAGGCGCTCCAAGCCGTTGCGACCCTTGTCCCGGTGCCTTTTCTGCAGGTTTGCAACCGGCGTTGGGCATCCGGGCTACCGGCAAGCTGGATGGAGGGCTATTGTCCCGTTTGCGGCGCGTGGCCGGCATTTGCCGAAGTCCGAGGAATCGAGCGGAGCCGCTATTTTCGCTGCGGCCGCTGTGGCGGCGAATGGCAAGCTCACTGTTTGTTCTGCCCCTATTGCGGCATGACCGATCATGAAGAGCTGGTCTCGCTAGTGCCGGAAAAAAGCCGCGCAAACTCAGTGATCGACGCATGCAAGCGCTGTCTGGGGTACAGTAAAACCTTTACCACGCTTCAGGGCAGCCCGCCGACCAAGATTATCCTCGAAGACCTCGCCACGGTCGATCTGGATGTCGCCGCCGTCGCGGAGGGATACAGACGTCCTCAGGGGCCCGGCTATTCTCTCGGCGTAACGATTACGGAGAGCCGCAGAAGGCGACGCCTATTCGCTTAAGGCTATGGAAGCAACCAAGGATTCATTGCCATCTCTCCGGCCTGCCGCGGTTTGCCAGGCTTTGCTTGCCGCGCTTGAAGCCGCCGAGGGGCGCAGGCGAAAACGCAAACGCGACCAAACACCCGATACCATCGGCCTCTCGATCAAACGGTCCCTTTTGGCGCGTGCGGTTGAAGACGATCCAAGTCCTGAAACATTCGAAGAATGGCTGCTCAATTATCCTATGAAATGCGCTGCGCCGGAATCATCCGGTGCCGTCTCGGCCATGGCGAGAACCGTTTTGGAAGAATGGCGCCTGGCGCATTCCCTGGAAGAGTTCAGAGCTTGGCTCGAACAGGGAGCACCGTCGGATGACGCGAAGGATGAAAAACCAAGACAGCAGCCGTCGTCGTGACGGAAGATTTCGCCGATAGATTTCCCCGTGCGCTTCCCTCTCCGTTGTTGGGGAAGAAACAAGCGAGAGGGGCGCTTGGAATACAATCTCTCTTCCGTTATTTTCGCGCGTGCCAATGGACGCAGCCTAGGGGAGATGAATCTACCGACCGATCAACCGATAGCCGATGCCACCGCCGTCATTCTCGCCGGAGGCAGGAGCTCGCGCATGGGCCGGCCGAAATCTCTGCTCCTTTTTGACGGTGAGCCGCTGATTGTTCACATTGTGCGCCCGCTCAAGCGTATGTTCGCCGAGACGGTGATCGTGGCTGCGCCCGGCCAGGAATTGCCGGATCTGTCGGCGGTAGTGGTGCGCGACGAAGTTCCCTATCAGGGGCCGGTGGGTGGAATTTATTATGGACTTAGGGCCACCGGCGGAAAATTCTGCTTCGTGACTTCCTGCGACGTTCCATTTCTCAACTCGGCATTGATCTCATACCTCACCCTCCAAATCTCAAGCTACGACGTGGTGGTACCCTTCTGGGAGGATCGCTTCCAGCCGTTGCATGCGGTCTACCGCACCAGCGTGCTGCCATTATTAAAAGAACAATTGGACCGTGGAGAATTGCGGCCCATTTATCTTTTCGATAGAGTTCAGACCTGTAAGGTTGATGAAGACACAATCCGCCGTTTCGATCCCGAGGGCTTGAGTTTTCTCAATATGAACACCCCGGAAGATTATGAGCTCGCGCTAAAGC
>DASQUN010000783.1:0-2986 GCA_035641275.1 Candidatus Udaeobacter sp.
TCGAGCCGCTCTTTCTCTGGATCGAGCACGCCCACAATGCGCCGTACTTCCGTGCCGTAGTTCGCCAGACTGATGGGCGGCCCGTGTGGCTGAAGCGCGCCCTTGCCCGAAGATATGACCTTGACGATCGGTCTTAGCGTATCCGCTCGGTTAGCTGCGACGACGATGCCGCGCTCGCCGCTGTTGAGCGCGACTAAGCTACCGATCGGGTAGACTCCCAAGCAGCGGATAACACGCTCGATGAGATCGCGGTCGAGAGCCCCCGAATTGCTCTGAACCAACAGCTGCTCCAATACTTCCACTGGTGGCAGAATCGTCTGGGTGCGCCCCGAAAGCATGTCGTCGTAAGAGTCAGTAATGGCGACAATCTGACTCAAAAGCGAGATATCCCCGCCGTAACTGCGGCGAGGATACCCGGAGCCGTCGATGCGTTCGTGATGCTCCAGCACGATGCGCCGGCACGACATTGGTATATCGGCACATTCCTCCAACAACATGGCGCCGAGATTCGGATGTTGTTCCAGAAGTCGGCGTTCCGCATCGCTGAAACTGTCCTGCTTACGAGCTAAATTCCGCGGTATGCGGGTTTCACCGATGTCGTGCAGCAAAGCGCCAAGCCCAAGCGCGCACGCATCGCTTCCTTCGTTGTCAAATTCTTCGACCGTGTTGACGACCAGGGACAACACACAAACATTGACGGAATGGACGAACGAGTCTTGTTGCAACCGGCGCGTTTGCATCAGGAGCAAGTTTGCTTCCGGAGAACGCCTGATGCTGCTCGTGAGATCCAGGACGGCTTTCTTGGCAACTTCGCCGTTGACCCGAGTCCCGCCAGCCGCACCGTCAAATATGTTTTGCGCTGCGGCGAGGGCACGCTGGTGAATCGTCTGCGCAGCGTGCAGTTCGTCGGCCAAGGATTGCGCCACGGCCTCGGCAGCCAACGGGACCGCTGCTACGCCCGGGGTCTTAACACCTTCGGTTGCCTGCGCGCCCTCTGCCTCCGGATCGACGGTTGATTCAGCTCCTTCCACATCCGCCCCATGCAACGTATCGACTACGACTTCGCGGATGCCGTGCTTTTTGAGCGTGTCGATATCGTCGACGCTCTTGATCAGCTTGCGGCGAAACCAGAACGGCGTCTGTAACCAAGAGCGATCAAGGCCGACAACGTACATGCCCGGCTTGATGCCGGTTACGGGCAGGCGTTTGCGTGTGGGCATTCTTTCCATGCGCTTTACCGGCGAACCTAGCGGCGTTTCATGGGTTTACGAAAAAAAATTTAGAAGCGCTACGACTCTATCGATTCATTGAAGCCATCGTTATCCGTCGCAGGCGGTCAGGCGTCAATTTTACGTCACCCAATTTTACCCCAAGCCAACCCGCCCTAGCGGTTTAACTATCGGCACAAGTAGGGAAAAGTTAAACGTGAACGATGTGATTCGGGGATTCGCACTCTCAGATTAGCAGCACGCAGACGATCGCTGAGCTGTTAAGAAAGTGATATCAGACTCACAAAGTAAAGCAGGGCCACGGAAGCAGGTTGGAGTATTGGAGTAATGGAGTGTTGGAGCGATGGGCTCGGAAAACCCAATACTCCAACACTCCATCACTCCAATTCTACTTCCTACGTCCTAAAGGCTTCCTTCACGAACAGGCTTTCGAGCGGAATTTCTCGCTTTACCAGGCCCTGCTCTATTTGATACCGATTGAGCGCCGCCATGCTTTTCTTATCCGACTCGGTGAGCACGCACGCATAAGGATCATAGCCGAGCAGGTCGCGTTCCTTGGCGTAGCCTTCGGCTTGTGTAGGGGTGAAATATTTTGGCGCTAATTTGTTTGCTTCCCGAAAAGCTTCAATTAGCTTGGCCGGTAGGTCCGGATACCTCTCCGCGGTTTCCTCTTTCATTGTCATGATGTGAATGATCGGATAAATCTGCGTCCGTTTCACGTAACGGACGATTTCTTCGGTGTCTTCGAACAATGGTTTCACGCCCTCGAACTTTCCCATGACAGCCGGCAGCGAGCCGCCGCCGAATAATCCAGGATATCCCGAATCACCAGCTACAAGCGCTGCGCCGAGCTTGCCTTCGCTGACGAGTTTGGCCAGCTGCTCTTTTTCCTGGCCAAAGGGCGGCGGCGGGTCGAGACGTTCGACTTTGACCGGCAGCTCGTTGCCGATATAGACCTCTTTTCCCGAAACAAACCAGCCCACATCGGTCGTTTTAATGTCGTGCTCGTCAAGGAGATAGCCGCGCGCCCAAGACACGGCCGTCGCGCCATAGCGGAAGGCGCCAATCTCTTTGCCTTTGAGATCGCTGGGATGTTCGAGCTTACCTTCGCAGTAAAATATATTTCTTTGGCGCGGGCCGCGCTGGAAAAAGACCGGCAAAGCCACAAAGCGCTTGCCCTTTTCCTTCGCCCGCATCAGGGTCGCCGTTGACATCTCGGCGACATCGAACTCCCCCTGCACAAAACGGTAGTGGATCTCACCTGCCGAATACTTATCGCCCACGTACTCGAGATCGTAACCGTCGATCGGAATAAGTCCGTCGATGAGTGCGCGATTGCGCGGGTTGGGGTTGGTGCTGAATGTTATGCGTGGTTTACCTGCCATAGCGTTGCCTCCAAATTGTATTCGAAATCAATGATTGCACCTACGAATTGAGAAACGACTTTTCTTTTTTGTCATTCCGGCCCTTCGGCTGCGCTCAGGATAGACTCCAGACGGAATCCAGACGTTTTCGTCACCCCGGTGAAAACCGGGGTCCAGCCCCATAACCTGGATACCGTTTTTCCAACGGTATGACGGACGCCGTCCGTCACCTGGATGCCGGCATTCGCCGGCATGACGAACTTTCACTTCGCCTCAAGGCGGAGGGATTTCAACCATCGAGAGAGAGATTAGAATGAAAAGCTTCACTGCATGGGGGTTAAAGATAGCTTGGAGTAGGGGAGTATTGGAGTAATGGGCTCAAGCAACACTCCA
>DASQUN010000784.1:0-4709 GCA_035641275.1 Candidatus Udaeobacter sp.
ACTTCCGCCTTAGCTACCGGGTCGTGGGTTTCGGCATACTTCCGTGCCAGCTCGTCCATTCGCTTTTCTAGGTTTTCGCGGGTTTTGTCGTCCATCGGTGGCCTTCCTTCACTTCACTCTAAAGACCCATTAAATTTGACCTTGTAATCAGGGCGCAAGATTTCTGAAAGGAAAGTACAGAATCCTTCAGCGTCCTCAAAGCTAACCGGTGTACCCTTGATAATAGTCGTTGGGCTAAGTATCTCCACCTTACGTCCCTTTACAAAGAAAAATGCTACAAACATCACTATTCCTAACAAAAGCAACACATACTGAACTGTCGCCGGGATATTTCCGAGAACCGGCACCTGGATATTTCCGAGCGCGGTTGTACCGATCCATCCGGCGAAACCGAGCGCACAAAAAAACAGAACTATGCCGCTGCGTTCCCAGCCGACATACAGTCCCGTTATCGAATGTAAAGGGACGGTAGTCGAGCGACTACCAAAGAAGGCTTTTTTATTTTGGTGACAAACAGACGAAGCTGTAAGCACTATTGCTCCTGAACCGCGCAAACGTAGGCGTCTAAGTTCAACCTGTTGCGCCATAACGTTTCCCCTTTCTGCCGCGTTTGTATAAACCGTTCACTCTGGAACTATGAATTACATCAACAACACATAAGTTGTAAATATCCTTTACCTAGGCAGTAACGGTCTGCTATTCTCGAATCACAATGACATCTTCAACTCATAGCCGAGGTAGTTTGTTAGGAAGGTCTATAAGCTGGGCTTCATTCGTTCGCATCCGTGTCCTCAGAGTCGCTCAGGTTTAAGTTCAGTCAAACATTTCATCCACGGCAATCCGGGCAGCCTCAAGCCCGAACCACTCCGCCAGTTCCTTCATGCTCACCGTAAACTGGTGGAGCTGAAAACACCCAAGTTCCACAATCGAACCTTCCGACCCAACAGCAACATGCTGCCTCCAACGTATCAATCGGGGCTAAAGGGATGGACCGGCACAGCGCATTACCTCTCGAATAAAGTGTCACTTGTATGGCTGCATCATCATTGCATCTGTGTAATTTGTTCTTGCCCGCTCTAGCAGAAATGTGGGTGAGATCGTCTACGGGGGTATAAGGCGAGATGAAGTTTCCATGTCGCGCTTTCATTGAGCCACTTGCATAACTGCAACAGGTCATCGTTGATCCGCACGAGTTGCTTCAGCGTATCGTCGTCGATCAGCGGCATCAACAATGGCGCGCCTGTAGCGCCAAACCTAGCGCAGGGAGTCAAGAATGCTAAACTACGACGTATGAAGTTTCCATCACTAGTCGTTGCAGCGATGTTACTGGCAGGCTGCGCCAGCCAGCAGCCACCAGGATTGAGCGATACCTCCAAGAGTCAGATTAACAAAAATCGTGACCGCGACTTGTCCGAGTGCGAGCGTGAGGCCGCCTTTGCTGGCGCTGGCGACAAGCGGCATGTCTTCAATAACTGCATGAAGGCTAGGGGCTATTAATAAAAGTCATCGTCACAGTAGGGACAACTGACCACTTGGTTTGGCGTCATCTGACGCAGGCTGGATGCATTCCGGGCCATCGTAGTTCGCCGAGTTAACCACAGCCGAAACATCATGAGCGGCCATCAGCTCATCGGGATAGCGCTTTAACAAAGAGCGGGCTTTGCCGAAAGATGTTCGATGAACATCAAGCCATTGTTCTTCATCGTCGGGTCTCAATATTACTGGCATACGATTGTGAATGGGTCGGACGAGTTCGTTGGGTTCCGTGGTGATGATCGTGAATGACTCAACTCGTTTCCCGTTGGGATTCCGCCATACGTCCCACAGTCCGGCCAGTCCGAATGGCTCTCGAGTCTTTAGATGAACCCACATAGGAATCTTCCGTTTTCCCTCCTTTCGCCACTCATAAAACCCATCGGCAGGAACAATACAGCGGCGGCGTGCGACGAGATCCTTGAATGCAGGTTTCTCGGTCAGCGTTTCTGCACGAGCATTGATCATCTGATTCCCAATGGTCGGGTCCTTGGCCCAGTTGGGAATCAAACCCCAATGCATCAGCCTGCAGTGATTGCTGTTTTCATGGCGAACAATGACAGGCACCTTCTGCTCATTTGCCGACGTAGACTGTTCGGGGGCAATATTGAAGCGCGGTACAAACGCGGCAAGATCATGCTCAAGATTCCAGCGAATCTTCATGTCATTGAACTCGAATGTAGCGGTGATGCGGCCACACATCGTAGAACTACACAACTACTTTCATGCTAAGAAGTCACACGCGACTGCACGCGCGAGAGCGCCCGATCAATCTCGTACATCACAAGCAAGGTTTGAAAGACTACTCTCCGTCCATCTTCCCACGTCAACGGTGATCCTTCTTTCTGCGAGCCGTGTTCCTGCCGTTGACTTAGGTCAGCAACCGCACCCCAGTATGCTATAAGGGCATCTAGGAATGCCCTTTCAGTATCACCCAAGCTCGGTGCGTACAGATTGAGCACCGTCCTCACTCTCGCAACAGTCTTGCTCTTATCCTGGTTAACCTCCGGCGGCTTGTGACGATTGACTAGAGTCTCCGCAAACTCTTGCATAGCTTCCCGGCAAAGGTGGCCTATAGTTGTTAGATGTTTCTGAGAATCAGCCTCCCAGAGGAGTTTCTCCGCTTCAATCCATTTACTGTAGGCTTCGGGATAGCTCGTGCGGAAATAAGCGGAGCCTAGATATTGCCTTAGTTCGGCTTCTACTCTCTCGATAGGCTTACCCGCTTCACGTTTCAGATGCCTAAAATAGGCCAAGCCTCTAGGCGTAATGTCAAAACTTTCGCCTGTCGTAGCATTAATAAGTCCTTCCTTCTTAAGTGCCTCTATATCTCCCAAGAAAACGGGTCGTTTCTTCGTCAACCCAGGGTGTGCCACATAGTGTCCGCCGAGGTTAAGATCGCTTCCGACAAAAAATTCCTCACGTTTGCCTTCGGGAAGGCTACCAGCAGCCTCAGCAATGTTCATCAGTAGCTGTTTCTGTTCCGGTTGAAGCAAAACATTTCCCCACCTCTTTAGGCCGGCATGACGTATTACCGCATCGATATGATCATCCATCATGTTAACCATGGCCTTAATCATACCCGTAACTGGACGAGGCGTGACCGATTTCGGGAAACCCTTGCCACGTAATGCTTGATCGATATCCGCCAAACGTTCGTAAACCCTCTCCACAAACTCATGCAGCAATTCCCGCGTCTCATCCAGTGCGGTCTCTAACAGGTCTGAAATTACTTCGCAGTCTTCCATAGTTTGTTCTATCTGCTCTATGATCACTTTTCTAATGTCTGGGTCGAAGAAACGCCAAAAAACCTCCCGCGGAGATCCGCTAAATTCAAGACCGCCACTGTATTGGACTTTTCTGCCTTCACAGTTTGTAACGATGATTGGCTTACCGGAATGAAAGAACGCCCAAGGGCTGAATAACTCTCGTTCCAGGCGATTATAGGTGTCGGCAATCGACAACTTTCGCTTAGGATAGAACGGTGTACGGTTTAGCATAAGTAGGGGGCGATTTTGTGCGTCATACTCACGTCAATCGGAAAGGAGCCTTGAGGCGGGGCACTGAACTCGAAAGTAACGGTGAAGCGGCCACACATCCCAGTTAGATGAAGGTGCTTCAGAACGGCGGATCGGTCATAGCCAGAAGAACCCATACGCCTCGCGCCGCTATGACTGGCGACATGGCTATATCTCTAGGAACATATAGAATCCTTGGTGTGGCATCTGCTAAATCTTCGTCCAGTTCTCTTTCACAGGTTGTCGGATCGTGTGCTCGTGGACCTATCGATGTTAACCGGCTGCTTCCCATACTGTGGCACCAAGTGTGTAAGTCATAGGGCGAATGCATCGATGCACATCCACAGAGGAGAAATAGGGAGCTGATTAAAACGATTTTCATCATGTTCCTATTCATGGCAATACTTATCAGATTGCAGGTAGGCAAAAGATTATATGGAAAGCGCTACTCTTCGCCGAAGTAGTCAGAGTCAATGCGTTTGATTTCGTAGGTTGAAGATTTAGTGACTCCAATATTGAAATCAATCATCAGTTCCGCGAGCTGAGTGCCATCAATCAGGACAACCTTCGGGTCGATATGAGACGCATACTCCTCAGCATCAGAGGAAAAGGTCCCGGTTGTGATAAAGACTCCTTTTTTTGCCCTTTTGCCGTGAAGAGCACCCACGAATTTCTGTATCTCCGGCCGCCCCACAGTACCGGTCCAGCGCTTCGCCTGCAGGTAAATCATATCCAAGCCGAGCCGGTCTTCATTAATGATTCCATCGATGCCTTCGTCCCCACTGCCGCCGAGTGCTTTGCCCGCATCACGTCGTGAACCCCCGTAACCCATGTTGACGAGTAACTCCACTACGAGACGCTCGAAAAACTCAGGCGCAGATTCCTTGACTCTCTTAAGGAGTTCGGTTGCCAACTCTTTGCGAATTCGTTGGTATGCAGCCTCTAGGGTTTCTTCCGGCGTTGCCTGTACTTGCGCCTCCAAGATCGTGGTGGGGAGTTCAGGCGCGTTTGTTTTCTCTCCGTATCGAAACTCAACGAATTCAGGAAACTGCTCCAGGTACCCTATGTCTATACGTTGTGGCTCCTCACTCAAGACCTGCCGGCCTCTTTCCGTGATCTGAAAGTGAGCACGGCGTGTTGGTTTAAAAATACCGGCTT